>NZ_JBQCWV010000004.1:0-193882 GCF_051957055.1 Neisseria sp. P0020.S005
GGTGGAGGAGCTGAAAAACGTGAAGGGCATCGGTGATGCGGTACTGAACAAATTGAAGGCGGAGGCGACGGTTTCTCCTGCCGCGCCTAAGGCCGCACAGCCTGCCGTGAAAAAATAAGCCTGACGGTTAACTGCCGTATGCCGCCCCGAGGCTGAACCGTTTGCCGGTTCGGGCCGACGGGCGGCTTTGTATGGGGGGCAGGAATGAGAGCTTGGACAAAGCGGGGCTTTACATTGGGTAAAGGGATAAACGGATAGCCTCTTGTTGGATGGGGATATAAAAGATAAAGGGAATAAAGATATGTACTCAAATGCATTTGACGGAAAACGGAATAGGGCAACTGTGCAGAGGGGCTACTCCTTGATACAGCTGTTGGTGGTGATGCTGCTGGCTTCGATATTGGCGACGGCGGCATTTACGGCCTATCGGGAATCGGTCCGCTCGGCCAACCTGCGTGCGGCGCATGCCGCCCTGCTGGAAAATGCGCGCTTTATGGAGCAATTCTATACGAAAAAGGGCAGCTTTAAGCTGACGTCGACGAAGTGGCCGGAGCTGCCGGTCAAGGAGGCGGGCGGTTTCTGCATTCGGATGAACGGTCAGGCTAAGGGGATCCTGGAAGGGAAGTTTACTTTGAAGGCGGTGGCGTTGGACAGGGAGGCGGAGCCGAGGGTATTGCGCTTGAACGAGTCGCTGACGGCGGTGGTGTGCGGGAAGATGAAGGGGAAGGGCAGCTGTACGGACGGCGAGGAGATATTTAGGGGCAATGATGCGGAGTGTAAACCATTTGGCGCATAGGGTGGTCGTCTGAAGGGATAAAAAAAAGGGCAAAAGAAAAAGGACGTGGGGGGCGCGTTCTGGGAGAGGGGAGTTTAATTGTTCCGGCTAACACAACCAACCTCAGTTAGCTAAGAAAGGAGATGAAATATTTAGTCTTGTCAGATTGGTACACTATCAATTTTCAGACGGCCCTTTGTTATAATCTTCTCTTTACCTGAACATAAAACAGGCCGTCTTATGGAAGTCATTCAATATCCCAATTCTCCGTTTAAACTCCACCAACCCTTCCCACCCGCCGGCGACCAGCCCACCGCCATTGCCGGCCTGCTCGAAGGGCTTTCAGACGGCCTTGCCTATCAAACCCTGCTCGGCGTAACCGGTTCGGGCAAAACCTACACCATGGCGAACGTCATCGCCCAAAGTGGCCGCCCCGCCATCATCATGGCGCACAACAAAACCCTCGCCGCCCAGCTTTATGCCGAAATGCGCGAATTTTTCCCCGAAAACGCGGTGGAATATTTCGTCTCCTACTACGACTATTACCAGCCCGAAGCCTATGTGCCCAGCCGCGACTTGTTCATCGAAAAAGACAGTGCGATCAACGAACACATCGAGCAAATGCGCCTTTCCGCCACCAAAAACCTGATGACGCGCGACGACGTGATTATCGTCGCCACCGTGTCTGCCATTTACGGTATCGGCGACCCGACCGAATATCAACAAATGGTGTTGTCTGTTAAAGAAGGCGACACCATCGAGCAACGCGACATCATCGCCACGCTCGTTTCCATGCAGTACGAACGCGGCGACTTGGATTTCAAACGCGGCAGCTTCCGTGTGCGAGGCGACGTGATTGACGTGTACCCTGCTGAAAGCTCCGAAAACGCCTTGCGCATCAGCCTGTTTGACGACGAAATCGACCGCCTCGATATGTTCGACCCGCTTTCGGGTAGCCTTATTCAACGCGTCGGCCGCTATACGGTCTTCCCGTCCAGCCACTACGTTACCCCCCGCGACACCGTATTGCGCGCCTGCGAGTCTATCAAAGAAGAACTGCGCGAACGCATCGAATTTTTCGCCCGCGAACAACGCCCCGTCGAACAACAACGCATCGAACAGCGCACCCGCTTCGACCTCGAAATGCTCTACGAAATGGGCTTCTGCAAAGGCATCGAAAACTATTCCCGCCACTTCTCCGGCAAAAAAGAAGGCGAACCGCCGCCCACGCTGATGGACTACCTGCCCGACAACGCCATCATGTTCATCGACGAAAGCCACGTTACCGTCACCCAAATCGGCGGCATGTACAAAGGCGACGCATCGCGCAAGCAAAACCTCGTCGACTACGGCTTCCGCCTGCCTTCCGCCCGTGACAACCGCCCGCTCAAATTCCACGAATTTGAAAAAGTCATGCCGCAAACCATCTTCGTTTCCGCCACCCCCGCCAAATACGAAGAAGAACACGCCGGACAAGTGGTCGAACAAGTCGTCCGCCCCACAGGGCTGGTCGATCCCCAAATCATCATCCGCCCCGTCGCTACACAAGTCGATGACTTAATGAGCGAAATCAACGACCGCATCCAAAAAGGCGAACGCGTACTCGTTACCACCCTCACCAAACGCATGGCGGAGCAGCTCACCGACTATTACAGCGAACTCGGCATCAAAGTGCGCTACTTACACAGCGACATCGACACCGTAGAGCGCGTTGAAATCATTAGAGATTTGCGGCTCGGATTGTTCGATGTACTCGTCGGCATCAACCTCTTGCGTGAAGGCTTGGACATCCCCGAAGTCTCCCTCGTCGCCATCCTCGACGCCGACAAAGAAGGCTTCCTGCGCTCCCACCGCAGCCTGATTCAAACCATAGGTCGTGCCGCGCGTAACGTGAACGGCGTCGCCATCCTGTACGCCGACAAAATCACCGACTCCATGAAAGCCGCCATCGACGAAACCGAACGCCGCCGCGAAAAACAGATTAAATTCAACGAAGAACACGGCATCGTGCCGCAGCAGATTAAAAAACAAGTCAAAGACATCATCGACGGCGTGTACCACGAAGAAGACGGCGGCAAAGGCCGTAGACAAGGCAAAAACAAGGTTAAAGTCGGCGAAATCCACAACGAAGAAGACGCGATTAAAGAAATCGCTAAACTGGAAAAAGCCATGCAGCAGGCAGCTAGGGATTTGCAGTTTGAAGAGGCTGCTGTATTGAGGGATAGGATTCGGGGGATTAAAGAGAATTTATTATTTTAGGGTGTAAAAAAATGATTAAGATGAAAGATGTTTATGAGTCAATTTGTTGTAAATCTATCAGAAAGATAATGTATATATCAGATAGTTTTGTAGCTATTTCAGGAACGGGATTTATTATTAAATTTCAGGAAAAATTTTATTTTTGCTGTTTATATCATTGCATGTCTAATGAGGGAAAATTTGAAAAAAATAAATTGGATGGGTTAAGTATTTTATATAAAACATATCTTGAAATAGATCCCAAAACTATATCTGAATCTAATGTAGCTAATTATGTACTTTTTCCTAATTTTGAGCAATTTACAAAAGAGTTTTGTAGTTCAAAAATTGATGATGATTTAATGCTTGATGAGGAATTTATACCTATTGAGATTATTGGGGAAAATAAACTTATACCATGCGGATATTTGGATTTTGATAACAAATATTGGCGTAAATATTTGTTTTCAGAAAAAGAACCAATAGAAGATGAAATTCTTTTAGTATGTGGATTCCCTTTTTCAGATAATGAAATAGATTATACTGATGATGGTAAGATTAAAAAAGTATCGCATCAAGTGCATATATATGCTGGTAAATGTAAAAAAGACGATGTAGGCTTTTTTGTTGAAAAAGAAGATAAAAATGTTTTATTTGATTGTAATGGTGTTAGTGGTGGAATTGTGATGAGAATGATAGATGGACACAGTGAGTGGGTTGGAATTGCTGTTAGGGCAAATAATGACATCATTCGTTTTATTCCTTATTATCTCGTAGCAAAATCAATAATCAAGAATATCTTAGATAGAAATAAACAAGTGTAGGTTGGATAATTGTATCCGATAAAGCCGTTAGCATTTCTGTCATTGCAATCTATTGCCACCCTCCAAAAAATATTGAATTTGAGCAAGCCGTAGCCTTCATCTCCACCAAACGCGTGCGTAGTTTCGCTACTCACCCTACTACGGGTGGCACAAACTTTAAAATCGGGGTGTAGGGTGTGTGCGGTACGCACGCACGCGTTTTTTGCTGTTCAAACCATTGTTTCAAACTTTCAGACAACCTCAAATGTCGTCTGAAAACTTTTAGAATAAAGGCCGTCTGAAATCCAGTTTTCAGACGGCCTTATTTTTCTTAATTCAAAGTGTTAGCAGTCAAACTCTGCAATCACCGGTGCGTGGTCGCTGGGGCGTTCTTGGGCGCGGGTTTCTAGGTCGACGGTGACGTCGGTAAGGGTAGCGGCGAGTTCGGGGCTGCTGAGGATGTGGTCGATGCGCAGGCCGAGTTTGCGTTGGAACATGGCGCCGCGGTAGTCGAACCATGTGTAGAACGCGCCTTCGGGGTGGATTTTGCGTAGGCTGTCGGTCAGGCCGAGGTCGAGCAGGTTTTTAAACCATTGTCTTTCGATGGAGGAACAATGGATTTTTTCGTACCATTTTTCGGGGTCGTAGCAGTCGGCATCAGCCGGGGCGATGTTGAAGTCGCCGAGCAGGACGAGTTTGGGGTGTGCGGCCATTTCGGTGCGGACGAACTCGGTCAATGCGGCAAACCATTGTTCTTTATATTGGAATTTTGGGCTGTCCAGGGCTTCGCCGTTGACGCAATAGACGTTGATGACGCGCACGCCGTTGATGGTGGCGGCGATGACGCGGCGTTGCGGATCATCGGGGAGGGAGGGCAGGCCACAATGTACGTCTTGCGGCTCTTGGCGGCTGATGATGGCGACGCCGTTGTAGGTTTTTTGGCCGCTCCAGACGCAGTGCCAGCCCATCATTTGCAGGGCGGCAGCCGGGAATTTGTCTTGGTCGAGTTTGAGTTCTTGTAAGGCGAGTATGTCGGCTTGGTGGTCGGCCAGCCAGTTTTGTACTTGGGGCAGGCGGACGTTGAGGGAATTGACGTTCCAAGTGGCGATTTTCATGATGTTTCCGTGTGTGCTGTTGGGGGAAAAGGCGGCGGATTGCGCCTGTAGGAATGAGCGGTATTGTATAGCGGATTGGTTTATTTTTCGATATGGGCTGAAAGTGGCAGGCCGTCTGAAAGTTGATGTTTCAGACGGCCTTGATGTTGTGATGTGGAATAATTTGTTTATTCTGCTTGGTCTTTGAGCGTGCGCAGGGTATTGAGGATGGTGGTGGCTTCTTCGGAGATGATGCGGTATTCGATGATGCGGTGGTAGCGCGTGAAATCGATGATGCCTTCGGTGAGCAGGCGTGCGAGGTGGTTGGCGATGCCGGTCGGTGAGGAGTCGAGCGCCTGTGCCAGTTCGGTAATGCTGCGGTCGCCGTCAAGCAGTAGAAAAAGGATGGCCATGCGTTCAGGGTTGGCAATCAGTTTGAGAATGGTAGAGAGACGCTTGATTTCCATATTATTGTTCCTTTTGTCTGTTATATGAATGCTTGATTTGGGTTAAATTTGGATGATTGTAGTTTTTATTAAGATTAACCTTATAATTCAAACTCTTACCTTGCAGTGTACACGGTTTTGTAAAATTTGAGGGCATTGTTTTGCAATTTTTTTGTTTATTTTCGATATTTTGCTTCGGTTGCGAAACTGGATTGAAAAGAGACGAAAAGGCCGTCTGAAATATTCCGTTGCAGATGATTTTGCTGACGGATATTTCAGACGGCCTTTGATTTGGCTTTAAGTTGTTTTTTCTTTTATGTTTGTTTGGAATCAGCCGATTGATTGTTTTTAAACAAACAACTAGGTTTTATGATTATATGCTGAGTGCTACACGCCAAGGGCTTGTCAGACGCTTGGACGTGTTGTCGAAATGCGACTACTTTTTCTTCCAGCCTGCGGTCATGGCGAAGGTGATGGGGTCGTAGTATTTCGGCAGCTTGGACGGAATGCCGACATCGTTACGGTACACGACGCGGTAGCGGTCGGCGAACCAGTTTGGAACGATGGTGTATTGGTGGCGGATCAGTCGGTCGAGCGCGCGCGAGGTGGTTTGCAGCTCTTTGCGGTTGGTAAAGCTGTTGAAATGGGTCAGCAGTTTTTCAACCGCGGGATGACAGACGCCGGACAGGTTGCGGCTGCCTTCGGTTTTGGCGGCGGCGCAGCTGAAGTAGTCGTATTGCTCGTTGCCGGGGCTTTCGCTGTTGCCGTAGTAGCCGGTGGTTACGTCAAAATCGAAGTCGTTCATGCGTTTTTGGTACACGGCGGAATCGGCGGTGCGCACGTTCATGGTAATGCCGATTTTGGCGAGGTCGCGCTGCCATTTGGCGGTAATACGTTCGTAGTTTTTGCTTGGGGCGAGGAATTCAAAGGTCAGCGGTTTGCCTTGTTTGTCGACTGCTTTGCCGTTTTTATATTGGTAGCCGCCTTTTTCAAGCAGGGCGCGTGCTTTGAGCAGGTTCGGGCGCACGCCCAGTTTGGGGTCGGTAACCGGTGGCATAGGGACGTCTTGATCCAATACGCCCTCGGGCAGCTTGGTACCCAATGATTTGAGCAATGCGGTTTCTGCACGGTCGGGCTTGCCGGTTGCGGCCATGGTGCTGTTGGTGAAGAAGCTGTCGGTGCGGCGGTATGCGCCGTAGAAGATGCGGCTGTTGACGCTTTCGTAGTCGAAGCTTTCAATCAAGGCGCGGCGGACGTAAATATTGTCCAAGGGCTTGTGGCGCATATTGATGACGAAACCTTGCATGCCGGCGGTGCTGTTTTGTACCCATTCGTGTTTGGACAGATTGCGTTTTTTGAGGACTTCGTCGGAGTAGGCGCGCGCCCAGTTGCGGGCGACGTTTTCTTGTACGAAGTCATATTGGCCGCCTTTTAACCCTTCGATGCGGACAACTTCGTCTTTGACGTATTTGATGCGGATGTGGTCGTAATTGTAACGGCCTTTGCGCACGGGCAGATTTTGCGCCCAGTAGTTTTTGTCGCGGACAAACTCGCTGATGCGGCCGTTTTCGGCTTTGGCAAAACGGTAGGGGCCGGAGCCAATGGGCAGGCTGTTGGGCGCGGCGGCCAAGCCTTTGGGATAGCTTTTATGCGAGAAGACGGGCAGGCTGCCGAGAATCATGTGCAATTCTGAGTTGCGCTGCTTGAAGCGGAACACGACGGTGCGATCGTTGGGCGTTTCCACTTTGGCCACGTCGCTCCAGTAGAAGTGGTACATGGGGGCGGCGGCTTTGTCTTTGGTCAGGATGTTAAATGAAGCGGCAACGTCTTTCGCCAAAACGGGGTCGCCGTTGTGGAATTTGGCTTTGGGGTTGATTTTGAAGGTAACGGAAAGGCCGTCCGGCGCCAGGGCGATGTCTTCGGCAATCAGGCCGTAAACGGCATAAGGTTCGTCCATGCTTTGCTCGGTCAGGGTGTCGAGCGTCAGCATGCTGATGCCGTATTCGTGGTTGCCTTTGAGGGTAAAGGGGTTGAGCGTGTCAAAAGCACCGAGGAAAGGCGTGGTAAACGTGCCGCCTTTGGGGGCGTTGGGATTGACGTATTCGAAAGCGGTGAAGTTGGCCGGATATTTGGGTGGTTGGCCAAGGCCTACGCCGTGGGCGGCAAAGGCGGCAGATGGAATCAAACCGAGCAGAGAGAGTAGGGCTGGTGTTTTCATCTATTTTTCCTTGTAGGTTGAATATTGTATTCAGTAGTGTGCCGATTATAGCAAAGGCCGTCTGAAACTTGATATTTTTGGTTTCAGACGGCGTCAGGTTTAAGAGGATTGTTTTTTCGTATGGGCGCCGAACTCGGCAAGCGTCATGTTCAAGGTTTCCAAGCAGGGCTGCATGATGTGGTCAACCGTTTGATTGACCTTGTCTTTATTAAGCGTTTGCGGACGGTAGACGAAGAGTTTGAACAGCTCTGCCAAGTCGATGGACTCCGCACCCATTTTCAAGACCCAGCCCTGACGGCCGGAATAGACATATCCGTGCCGCGCCAGTTTTTCCAAAAGCTCGCCCAATTCGTCAAAGCCCATATTGATATGCCGTCTGAACTCCTGCACCGGCAATGCCTTGCCGTTTTGTTGGGCAGAATCGAGCAGCAGCAGGATTTTCAATACATCGTCAAAGCGGCCGCGCACATCCAGACTGCGGCGGAACGCTTCGCCGCGCCAGTAGGACAGGGACGAGGTCAAAACCGCGCCACCCAATACCAGCGTCCATAATAGGTTGAGCCACAACAGGAAAAACGGTACCGCGGCAAATGCGCCGTAAATCGATTTGTAGCCGTCAAAGTTGCCCATGTACCAAGTGAACAAAAAGCGTGCCGTTTCCAAGCAAAACGCCGTTACAGCCGCGCCGACCAAAGCATGGCTGGCAGGCACGAAACGGTTGGGCACAAAGCGGTATAAGCCCCACAGCAGTACCGTAATAAATGAAACCGCGGTTATGACCCTCAGCCATTCCGAGCCGCCCACTACTTGCACCTGACCGATTATGACTGACAGGCCCACGCCCAAAGACAAAGGCCCAAACGTCAGCAACGCCCAATACACCAAAAACTGCATCATCCAAGGCCGTTGCGAATTGACGCGCCAAATCCGGTTGAACGCATTGTCTATCGTCCGAATCAGCATCAGCGAGGTTACGACCAACATCACACTACCGATCGCCGTCAGCTTGGTGGCCTTATCGCGGAACGCATTGATGTAGTCGAACACCATATCCGCGCCCTGCGGAACGATGGTGCGGTTGATAAAAGAGATAAATTCCCCCGACCATTGGTCGAAAACGGGGAAGGCCGAAGCGATGACGACCATCACCGTCAACACGGGCACCAAAGCCAAAAGCGTTGTAAACGTCATGCTTGCCGCCACCTGCGGCACGCGCTCCTCATCAAAACGGCGCACGACAAACCAAGCGAACGCCACGCCTTTACTCTTTAAAAAACCTTGCCACCATTGCGAAAACGGCATAACCTTTTCCCACTTTTAAATTGAAATTTCTTCTTTTCAGACGGCCTGAGTATTTAAAAGGCCGTCTGAAACCTGACAGCATTGTAACGGAAACCCCAAATGAACCCAAATCCTCTGAAAATCCTCGTCCTCTTTTATTCCCAAAACGGCAGCACGCGCAACCTTGCCCGCCAAATCGCACGCGGTATCGAAAGCGTGGACGGTTGCGAAGCCGTGTTGCGTACCGTTCCCAAAGTTTCCACCGTTTGCGAAGCCGTTGAAAAAGCCATTCCCGACGAAGGCGCGCCATACGCGACTGCCGACGACCTCAAAAACTGCGCCGGCCTTGCGCTCGGCAGCCCGACACGTTTCGGCAATATGGCCGCCGCAATGAAATACTTTATCGACGGCACCATTCCCCTTTGGCTCGGTGCAGAACTCGTTGGCAAACCTGCCACCGTATTCACCAGTACATCTTCTCTGCACGGCGGCCAAGAAAGCACCTTGCTGACCATGATGCTGCCCCTGCTGCACCACGGCATGGTCATCAGCGGCATTCCCTATACCGAGTCCGCGCTCAGCAATACCCAAAGCGGTGGCACGCCTTACGGTGCAAGCCATGTTTCCGGCCACGACAGCAAGACGGCATTGACTGCCGAAGAAAACGATATTGCCTTTGCGCAAGGTAAACGTTTGGCAGAATTGGCACGAAAATTGGCAGATTGATTACCTTGTAATAAAAAGATTAAGGCTGTCTGAAAACCTGATGATATGGGTTTCAGACGGCCTTTTTAGTTAATTGGTACTAGATTGAAAATAAATATTTTGAATTAAACGAACTACTTAGGAAATAGTGATTAGAATATAGTTTCATCGGACTACATCTTTTTGATAGAATCTGCGACCAAATTGTAAAGATAAGCTAATTGGAGAGGCTATGTCACTACCTGTATTTCCCTATGGCAAATTAAGCTTTGCCGTCAGTCTGGCGCTGTGTTCGGCGTATTCTTTCGCAACCGAAGTAGAAAATACCCAGCCGCAAGAGCGTGTCGATTTACCGACAGTTACCGTCCAAGGTGTCGGTAAACAGACTACTTCCAACTACACCATTCCCGCTTCCTCCGCCGCGACAGGTATCCGCCTGACCCAGCGCGAAACGCCGCAGTCCCTGTCTGTCGTCACTGAAAAACAAATGGACGACCAAGGTTTGGATACCTTGCAGGACGTGTTGAAACAAACACCGGGCGTGTTCCACAGCAAAATGGGCAACAACGTATCCGGCCACAGCCAATTTATTTCGCGCAGTCAGGCGATTGACAGCATTTCCGTGGACGGCGCGCCCAAATTCCTTTACGACTACAAAGCCATCCGCCGCGGCACCAACAATCTGGACAGCGCATTGTATGACCAAGTCGTCGTCGTGCGCGGCGCAAGCGGTTTGTCCAACGGCGGTATGGGCGAGCCGGGCGGTACGGTTGCTTTGGAACGTAAAAAACCGACTGCCAAGCCTGCCATCAGCGTGGAAGCCGGTGTCGGTTCGTGGAACCACTACCGCTTCGTCCTTGATGCCAATCAGCCTTTGAATGCAGACAATACCTTGCGCGGCCGCGCTATTTTGGTCAGCGACCACGGCGGCGATTACCTGCCGAACACTTCGCGCCATAATCACACTTTCTACGGTACTTTGTCTTACGATATCACGCCGCAAACCCAATGGCGTCTTGGTACGGAAATACACCGTTTCCGCAATACCGGCAGCTCTCCTTTCAGTTATCTGACCGTGGCAGGAAACCGCAAAGACGGATTCAAGCCGTTTGAATCTTCACCGCGCAACAATTCATCTGCACGCTGGGCATACGGCAAAGACAACAGCGCCGAAGTATTCACTTCCCTCAGCCATGAGTTTGCCAACGGCTGGAGGCTGACGGGCGATTACAGCTATCTGACAGGTAAAAGCGACATCCTTTCAGGTATCGCCGGTGCATTCGTAATCAAACCCGACTACTCTGCGCTTTTCACTTCAGATCGCGACCGCAGCAAATACCGCGACCAAGATTTTTCCCTGATTTTGGACGGTGATTATCCGGCGCTGGGCCGTTCGCATGAATTTAATGCAGGCATCAGCTATCAGGGCAACCGAGAAAACCTGTCTTTCTATCAGGAAGGCGAATCGATTATTCCTGATTTGCGCCAATTTGACGGCAATGTTGCGCAGCCCGATATGCCGTATTTGCGCGACGGTTTTACCGATATGAAAAACCTGTCGGTTTATGGCTCGACCCGTTTCAAACTGACCGACAAGCTTGCCTTTATCGGCGGCGGACGTTTTGTAGATTGGCGGTACCGTTACAGCACTGACCGTAACAAATTCGCTTACAGCAGCCACAAACAAAAAGTTTTCATTCCTTATTTGGGTGTAACTTATGATCTAGACGACAACCTGACTGCCTACGCGTCCTACACCACCATCTTCCGCCCACAAGTGCGCAACCTGACCAAAGACGGCGTGGCGCTCGAACCGCAACGCGGCAAAACCTACGAGACCGGTTTGAAAGCCTCATGGTTTGACGGTCGTCTGAATGCTTCCGCGTCCGTCTTTATGAACAAACGCGATCATGTGGGTGTTAAAGCAGGAGAATTTCCGAACGGCGAAGAATACTTCCGCGCGGTCAATAAAACTACGACCAAAGGCGGCGAGCTTGCCATTGGCGGACGCTTGAACGACAGATGGTTGCTTAATGCTTCTTATGCACATTCCAAAATCAAAGACAGCGAAGGCAACCAATTGCATGCGTCTTATCCTGTTCATTTGTTCAAGCTCTTCACTGCGTATGACATAACCGACCGTTTGAACTTAGGTGCAAACGTCAACTGGCAAAGCCTCACTCATACGCTGGATGATGGATATCCCGAAAATATCAATCCGGCTGCCGCTGCCGCACTGACCCAACGCCCATACGCTACGCTGGACTTGACCGCGCATTACAAAATCGGCAAATCCACCCGCATCGGTTTGGACTTTGAAAACGTGTTCAACAAACGCTACCGCCCCATGCCGGATATTCACGTTTACGGCACGCCGCGTAGTGTGACTGCAACGGTTAAACATACGTTCTAATTGAAAAGAAAAGTAGGACAGGCCGTCTGAAAACCTAAATTATCGGGTTTTCAGACGGCCTTTTGTTTATATCTTAAACTTGCAAAAACCGTCTGTTTGTTTTATAAATATAAACCATTATTATTCAAATAATAAGGTTATGTAATGAAAAAGAAAGCGATTGCCTGTGTAATAGGGGCGGTTTTTTCCGGACAGTTATATGCGGCTCAGATGCCGGTGGCTCAGGCAGAAATAGAGCCTGTGGTGGTCACGGCTGACCGCAATGCGCAAACCTTGGATAAAGCCGCGCCGAATGTGTCGGTTATCGGACGCAAAACCTTGAATCAAGCCTCGGCGCAGAATTTGGACGATATCGTGATGTATGAATCCGGCGTCAGCGTGCCGTCAGACAACAACCGCCGCGGTCATGCCGGTATCAATATCCGAGGCATAGACGGCAACCGCATTCTGATGATGGTGGACGGCGTGCGCATTCCCGAATCTTATGCAGGCGGCGGCTCCAACGGCGCGATTTCGGGACGTGATATGGTCGAAAGCGACACGCTCAAGCAGGTTGATATTGTCAAAGGCCCTTATTCCGCGCTGTACGGCAGCGACGCGCTCGGCGGCGTGGTGAACATGGTGACGCTTTCTCCGAGTGATTTCGTCGATGCGGGCAAACGCGGGCATTTCGGTTTGAAACACGGCTACCGCAGTCGCGACCGCAGCCATGGCGTGACGGCGACTGTGGCAGGTTTCCATGAAAACGCTGAAGGTCTGCTGATGCTGACGCGCCGTCAAGGTCATGAAACCGAAAACATGGGCAGCGATACCAGCTACTCGACTGCGCGTACTGCCACCAATCCACAGAAAAACAATGCCTACAATATTTTGGCGAAAGGCAATATCGGCAACGAACGCCACCGTTTTGAAACTTTGTACGAACAGTATTACCACGCCAACGACACCGTGTTGGCAAACGGCTTGGGTTCGCAATCGCGCGGGCCGGTAACCATCGCAACATCCGAGAGCAATGCTCGCGACCGTATCCGCCGTCAACGTATCGAAGCGGGCTACCGCTACGCTGGCGAAGGCCGTCTGAAAGAAGCCAACCTGACTGCCTATCAGCAAAAACTGCGTACGGAAGACGATGCCGTCGATGCGAGTATTACGCGTATGGGCGCGCGCCAATTAGGTAACTCGACCCGTTATTCCGACTACGGTTTCAATCAGACCATACGCGGGCTGAACGGGCGTAGTGTGTGGGAATTTGACGGTGCGGTCAAACAAACCGTCGTTGCCGGCACAGAATACAAACACACCGAGACCGCCCGTCCGCGCGACAGCCTGACAGTGGACAATCTGACCGGCGCCGTCAGCAAAGTTTATGCAGGCAGCACCTATCCGAATAAAACTTTCCCCGACAGTAAGCGCAAAACGTTCAGTGTTTACGTACAAGACAGCCTGACCTTCGGCAACGGCATCGTCCTGACCCCGGCCTTGCGTTACGAAAAAGACAAGCTGAACACGTCGACCGACCAAGCCTATCTCAACGCAAATCCCGGCGGAACGGCGACGCGCTTTAGCGATTCCGCGTTTACGCCCAGCCTGCGCCTGAGCGTGCCTATGGGTGAGCAGTTCACCGGTTTCGCTACTTATTCACAAGGCTTCCGTACGCCGCCGTTTGACAGCGCGACCATGGCGTTTGCCAATACGACCTACGGCTATGCCGTCATTCCCAATGCCAACCTCAAATCCGAGCGCTCCAACAGCTTTGAATTGGGGATGAAGTTCAAAAACGAACGCGCCCGTGCGCAAGTCACCGCGTTCTACAACCGTTACCGCAACTTCATCAACCGCACTGAAATCGGTACCTCCACCGTTGGCAGACGCCCGATTATCCAGTACCAATATCAAAACCTTGATCACGTCAAAACCTACGGTGCCGAAGCTTCTGCCGCCTACAAATTCCTGCCGGGCTGGCAAGTCTCCGGTAGCATCGCTTGGATGCGCGGTGAGCAGCAGGACGGCAAACCGTTGGATTCCGCTTATCCGCTCAACGGCGTTTTGGGTTTGGATTACACGCAGGAAAAATGGGGTGTCGGCACCAAGCTGCGCTGGTCGAAAAAACACAGCCGCGTCAGCAGCGACACTGTTTTCCAAGCGCCGGGTTATGGCGTATGGGATGTCGGCGCGTGGTACAAGCCGTTTAAAAACCTCGAAATTGGCGCAAACATCTACAACGTCGGCAACAAAAAATACTGGCAGCACGCAGACGTTGCCGGCATGAGCCGTACCAGTGTGATGGACTTGTACACTGAAAGCGGCCGCAATTTCGCCGCAACCGTACAACTGAAGTTCTAATGTGATTCAACCGTTTTCAGACGGCCTGAGAAAGCGAGCAGGCCGTCTGAAAGCATTCGACAAGGAAAAACAATGAAACTCAAACTCCTCCTGCTTTCCGCGCTTATTTCGTTGGCTGGCACTGCACACGCGCAACGCATCGTCGTGTTGACACCCGATACGGCAGACATCGTTGCCGCGCTCGGCGCATTGGACGAAATCGTCGGCCGCGATCAGACCGTTCAAAATCCGGCGTTGAAAAACAAGCCCAGTATCGGCATTCATCGCCGCCTGACGGTTGAACCGATTGTGGCTGCCAAACCCGACATCGCCATCGGTTCATGGATGGCGCAGCCTGCCGATATTTTTGCCCACCTGCAAAAAGCAGGCATTAAAGCCGTCAATGTTGCACCCGATGACAGCATCGCCGCCTATCCGCAAAGTATCCGCAACATCGGCCAGCTTATCGGCAAAAGCGCGCAGGCGGACAAGTTGGCCAGTAAGTGGCAGGCGGATATGAAACAGCAGCCTTCCAGCGGCAAACGCTACCTCTTCAGCTACGACGGGCGCATCGTATCGGGCAAGAATACTGCCGCCGACGAAATCATCCGCCGCGCCGGCGGTATCAATGCCGCAGCCGCCATTGACGGCCTCAAACCGATGACGCGTGAGGCATGGATTGCGGCCAAACCCGACATCATCATTATTGCCGACCACAACACCGCCATGATAGGCAACGTCAAAACCTTTGCCGCACGCCCCGAAATCGCCGGCTCGCCTGCCGCGAAAAACGGCAAGATTTATTTGTGGAAGGCCAACGATATGTTCCGTTACGGGCTGGATACGCCGCAAGTGATTCAGCGTTTGCACGGTTTGGCGAAATAAACGCGCCTGTTTTGAAAACCCTGCCCGATTTTTGTTTTCAGACGACCTTGATTTGTTCCTTCTTGTTGAGGAGGCAAAACGGCTGTCTTAAAAATGCCGTCTGAAACTGTCCTTCAATCCGCTTGAACCGCATGATGTCATGAAACCGCATACCCTTATCCTCTGCCTGCTGCTTACTGCCGCCGCCGTTTATTTGTGCTGCGGCATCGGTTTTGGTGCGTGGGAGTCGCCGTTGGCGATGGATGAAACCGTCCGCCAAATCCGGTTACCGCGCATCTATACCGCACTTTTGGTTGGAGCCGGTTTATCTGCTTCGGGGGCGGCATTGCAGGCTTTATTTGAGAACCCGCTGGCCGATCCCAGTTTGATCGGGACGTCGGGTGGGGCGGCCTTGGGTGTGATTGTGTTATTGGCTTTGGGTGGCGGTGCGATGGGTGTGCCGGTGGCGGCTTTTCTCGGGGCATTGGGTGTGTGCCTGCTGATTTTGGCAGTGCACAAGCTGCTCGGCGGCGGTACTTTGGGATTGCTGGTGTTGGGGTTTGTGTTGAGCGCGTTTTCGGGCGCGGTGGTCAGCATGATTTTGTTTTTGTCTGACGATTTGGTATTGCGCAGCGCGACCACATGGCTGTCGGGCAGCCTTGCCGAAGCCGGTTTCTCATCGCCTGTCGCGGCAATTGCGGTCATGTTGCCCGGTTTTCTGATTTTGCTGTCGGCAGGCAGGCAGCTGGATGTTTTGATGACGGGGGAAGACACGGCTGCCAGTATGGGGGTGTCGGTCGGGACATTGCGTGTACAAACCGTAATCGGCGCGGCATTGATGACGGGGGCGGCGGTGTCGCTTTCGGGCATCATCGGTTTTCTCGGCATGATGATCCCCAATGTGCTGGCGCAAACCGTCGGTGGTAGCCGCCGCAAACTGATTGCGCTGTCGGCTTGGTTGGGCGCAGTGTTTTTGATGGTGGTGGACGGAGCGGCGCGCTGGCTGACATACCCTGTCGATCTGCCGGTCGGTATCGTGATTGCCTTATTGGGCGGACCATTTTTTATGTATTTGTTTATCAAGCCGTTGAAAAGCCGTTAATGCCTAAACAGGCCGTCTGAAACTTCATTGCCCCATATCTTTTGCCATGCACACCTTATTTCAAATCTGTAATCTTTCCGTCCGCGTCCAAGACAAAACCCTGCTTGAAATTGATCAACTGGATATACCTTCGGGCATGACCGTCATTATCGGCCCGAATGGTGCAGGCAAATCTACTTTGCTGCGGGCCTTAATCGGGCAAACAGGGCAGGGGGGAATCATGCTTTTCGGTGAGGCCGTTGCGCCGCAAATCCGCACGGGCAGGGTGGCATGGGTCGGGCAGCATGGCCGTTACAATATGCCGATGACCGTACGCGAATACATTGCGTTGGCGTCATTCGTACAAAAAGGCCGTCTGAACCATGAATGGGCGGACGAGTTGCTCGATTATTTTGATTTGACGGCATTGGCGGATAAGCGCATCGGCAAGCTCTCAGGCGGTGAACAGCAACGCGCCAACATCATCCGCGCCCTGTTGCAAAACGCGCCGGTCTTGCTTTTGGACGAACCGTGCAACCATCTCGATATCCGCCACCAACACCGCCTGATGCAGTATTTGGTCGGGCATTCAAACCGTGCCTCATCAATAATGGTATTGCACGATTTGAACCTCGCCGCGCGTTATGCGGAACATATTATTTTGATGAATGAGGGAAAAGTCGTTGCATCAGGCAAGGTGGGAGAAGTGATGCATCCCGACTTGCTTGAATCGGTTTACGGTTGGCAGATACGCCGTTGCGAAGATGAGGCAGGGTTTTATTTCAGAAGCTGAGCGCCAACAGGCCGTCTGAAAAACGATAAATAAAATTTATTTTATCGTTCAAAAATAAAACGAGATGGGAGGATGTTCCCGACTTGAAGAACCAAATTTTGCGCATTTCACAAGTAAAATGCCGATTTTCATCAAATAGAAATACATTTTATTATTTATAGAATACAATATTTTAAAATAATACTAATTTTTAATTACGCAAAAATATTGACAAGAAAATGATGATGGTTATTTAATATATAAATCTCATTAATAATTTTTATTAATCATTATCATGGTACAGCAGCTTGTTTGGACTCCGAAACAATCCGCGCCCAAGGCATTTCCCGAACGTCAGGCATTAATGCCCGTTTGGGGCGGCGTTCCAATGCCGCGTCCCCAGTGGCAGAACATTTGGAAGAAAAAGCTTCCCCATGCCACGGATGTGGACGCGCTTGCTTATCTGCATATTCCATTTTGCGCCAACCATTGCGTTTTTTGCGGCTTCTACCGTAATGCGTGGAAGGACAGCCAAAGCAGCGTGTACACCGACAAAATTATCGAAGAAATGGCCGCTGAAGCTGAAGTCCGTACAGGCAAGGGCAAAATCCGAGCCGTTTATTTCGGGGGCGGTACGCCGACCGCGTTGCTTACGGAAGACCTCGTCCGTCTGATTCGTGCCTGCTACCAATATTTGCCTCTTGCCGAAGACTGCGAGTTCACCATCGAAGGGCGCATGAGCCATTTCGATTTGGAAAAAGCACAGGCTTGTCTCGAAGCAGGGGCCAACCGTATTTCCATCGGCGTGCAAACCTTCAATACCGCCATCCGCCGCCGTCTCGGCCGCAAACACAGCGGCGACGAGGCGTTTGAATATTTGGCAAAACTATGCGAACTCAATGCCGTGATTGTGGCCGATTTAATGTTCGGTCTGCCCAATCAAACCGATGACGTTTGGCAAAACGATATTGCCCGCGCCGCCGAGCTGCCGCTGTCCGGTTTGGATACGTACGCGTTCAACCTTTATCCCATGCTGCCCATCAACCGCATGATTGAAAAAGGCGCATTTCCGACACCGCCGGGCTTTGATATTCAGGCAGACCAATATGCCTACACGGTTGAAACACTGCTGGAAAAAGGCTGGGAACAGGTCAGCAACAGCCACTTCGCCTATCCCGGCCGCGGCGAGCGCAACCGCTACAATACCCTGATCAAATCCGATATTTCCTGTTTAGCATTCGGCTCCGGAGCAGGCGGTAACTTTGGCGGTTTCAGCTATCAGGTGCAGGGCGATTTGGAGAGCTATCTTGCCACACCGAAAGGCGAGAAAAACATCGCATTTATGAGCGGTCATAGCCCAAATAAAGCACTTCTCAGCAAAGTCCAGCACGATATTGAAACAGGCCGTCTGAATCCATTATTGTTTGACGGCAACAAAGCAGCGCAAAAGCTGATTGCTCAATGGCAGGAAATGCAGCTTTTTAAAGAACCCGATTCAGACGGCCTGATCCGTTTGAATACCAGCGGCCGTTATTGGTCGCCCACCCTTATCCGCAAACTCATGCTCACTCTTCCGACTCAAGAAAAGGATCAAACCATGCAAAAACTTTCAGCCGAACAACAAACTATGTTGCGCCAATCATTGGAAAAAAATCCCGGCCAAGTGCTGGAAATGCTGGCCGCGCAAAACCAATGCAGTTTTGAAGACGTTATCCGCTGCCTGCCTGAAGAGAACGTGCGCCAAACCGAAGGCAGCCGCATTGTCGAAATTCTCCAAGCCATCGCCGCATGGGATGAATCCGTTACCTTTATCGCCCATACCCCTGATGCCATCGTCGAAGTCAGCGGCAAACTGCCCAGCGGCAAAGTCGGCCGCGGTTTCTACAACTTTGACCATCCTGAAACCGATGGTGGCGTACACGGTCATATCTATTACGAAAACTGCGCATCCATCTACCTTTTGGAACGTCCGTTCATGGGCAAAGCCACTTGCTCGCTCAACTTTATCAACCGCAACGGCGGCGCCATGTTTAAAATTTTTGTCGGCCGCGATGAAGCAGGTGAGTTGAAACAACACCAAATCGAAGCCATGCGAAAACTGTTTAATGTAGTATAACTAAAGTATGGTAGGTAACCTTCAGTTAATCTCGTAAAGATTTAATTTCTAGAATTAGATTTGGATACTGATGGTTACCTAAGGTTTAAATAGTTTTTTATATTGCCATGAATACAAATAATAGTATATTAACAACTATATTGTATGATATTTATCATAATGTAATAATTAGAATTATTTCTAAAATAATTATTTTCTTCCCTTTGGGTTTTATAACTGGGATTCTAATAATTTATTCAAAAGATACTTCTATAATAATAAAAAATTTAATTGAAACTTTTGTAAGTATGAATGGTATATTAGTTTTGGCTTTTTACTTATCATTACTTAAGATGCTAGAAGTAATAACAAATTTTAATGTTATAAAAAAATATATTGCTATTACTAAAAGTGAATTATTTGATTTAGTATTAATAGCAATTGTATATCTTCTAGGAGTAACAATTTTTAGTTTATGCCATGATTTTTTTCTTTCTACTGATTCTGGCAGTGTTACGTTATTATGTGCAGTTATAAAATTTATTATTTATTTTTTAATATTTTTAGTTATATTACATGATGATTTTTCAGAATATATTTCATCAAGGATTGGCAGTTATTTTAATAATAGATTAATTAAAAAAATATTATGGCCTTCTATATTAGTATTGTCATTATTTTTAACAATATTTAAGAATTTTTGGTTTATATAATCTATATAAAAATATAAGGAGACTACTATGCAACTCATCTTCGGAGCCAACGGCCCGTCTGGCCGAGCCTATATCCGCACATTGACTGACTCAGCCGATACCGTCGCCGTATTGAGAAGGCCGTCTGAAGACAGCTTTTTTACCGAACACAATATTCAAACCGTCGTCGCCGACGCGCTTGATGCCGACGCGCTCGATAAAGCGTTGGCACAATATCGTCCCGATACCGTGATCAGTTTTGTCGGCGGTAAAAACGAAGAGGGTATCCGCAGCGATGCGCTGGGCAATATCAACATCATTGCCGCGACGAAAGCCGCCAATCCGCAAGCCCGCTTTGTATTGATTACCAGCATGGGCTGCGGTGAACAATGGGACATGATGAGCGAGCCGTTCAAACAGGCACTCGGCGAAGCCGTCCGAGCCAAAACAGAAGCCGAAATCTATCTCAAACAAAGCGGTTTGAATTGGACCATCTTGCGCCCCTGCGGCCTTGCCGATGGCGAAGATAATGCCTACACCTTGACACAAAATGCCCAAGAAATTCCGCAAAAATACATGACGCGTAACGGCTTGGCCGCTGCCGTTGCTGCCATTGTCGGCCAAGCGGACAGCAAGGGCGAAACGTATAGCGTTGGTGCGGCATAAATGGATTGAGTAGGCCGTCTGAAACTGTCTTTTAATTGTTTCAGACGGCCTGATTTTTTCTTAAAATACTGTTTTTATTATGAATATGAGCAAGGAAATCAAAATAACAGACACAAAAAAGACCGGAACATATCCGGTCTTTTTTATGGTTTCGCACTTAAGCTTGGTAACCTTTCGCTTCGGCAAGTAGGGCCAGTAATTCTTCAGTCGTATCCCAACCGATGCAGGCATCCGTAATACTTTGACCGTAAACTTCAGGCTTGTCTTGACGGCCTTCAACCAAGTGGCTTTCCACCATCACGCCCATGATGTTTTCTTCACCGGCTTTCAGCTGCTCCGCAACATCGCGTGCTACATCCATTTGTTTGCGGAAGTCTTTACGGCTGTTGGCATGGCTGCAGTCCACCATCAGTTTGCTGCTCACGCCGGCTTTTTGAAGTTGCGCAACAGCGTCTTTAACGTGTTCTGCGCTGTAATTAGGCTCTTTACCGCCGCGCAAAATCGCATGGCAGTCAGGGTTGCCGCTGGTGTGGACAATCGCGGAATGACCGGCTTTGGTTACAGACAGGAAGTGGTGCGGATGATTGGCGGCGCCGATGGCGTCGATGGCGATTTTCAGATTGCCGTCCGTACCGTTTTTAAAACCGACAGGGCAGGAAAGGCCGCTGGCCAATTCGCGGTGAACCTGGCTTTCAGTCGTACGCGCACCAATCGCGCCCCAAGAAATCAGGTCGGCGTAGTATTGCGGCGTAATCATGTCCAAGAATTCAGTCGAAGCAGGCATGCCCATTTCGTTCAAAGTCAGCAACAACTGACGTGCTTGGCGCAGGCCGTAGTTGATGTCAAACGTACCGTCCAAGTGCGGATCGTTAATCAAACCTTTCCAGCCAACGGTTGTACGCGGTTTTTCAAAATACACGCGCATCACAATCAGCAACTCTTTCTCATATTTTTTGCGCAAGGTCAGCAATTTTTGAGCATATTCTACCGCCGCCTTAGTATCGTGAATCGAGCATGGGCCGATGATGACCAGCAAACGGTTGTCACGGCCGTGAACCAAATCCGAAATCTCATGACGTGTTTTATAAACCAAATTGGCAACCTGAGGCGTAACAGGCAGCTCATACAAATGTGCGATTGGAGGGAGTAACTCTTTGACTTCTTTGATCTTAATGTCATCGGTAGGGTGGTGTTGGGACATGATGGACTCTCTTGTTTATTTTTGATACAGGTTACAGGTTTTAGCAGAATTAAACAAGGCTTGATTTTTTGTTTTAGCAATTTTATTCTAAAATTTCTTTATTTAAATTATTTTATGGAATTTAAAATCAGTTAATTCATAAAAATTAGAATTTAATTCTATTAAAAATTTCATTTATATAATAAAGGGCTTTAAGTTTTTATTAAAATACAGGCCGTCTGAAAAAGTTCAGACGGCCTTTCTTTAATTAAAACAGGATACCAAATCTCATCTCAATCTATATTGCGAACAATTATTTTGCAGAATTGCTAACTTGTTTCATCCAGGCAAACAGTTCGTCTAAGTCATAATCGCCGCTGTGGCCAACATCCCAAGGCAGGGCGTAGTCGACGGTTTGGCCGTTGTTTTGCAGTTTGGCGGTTAAGATGGCGGAGACTGCCAGTGAGGTGTCGCGGTCGTTGGTGCCGACGCGGATGCGCCAGTTTTGCGGCAGGTTTACGCCCGGTTTGCCGATGTAGTTGAGCGGGTTCATGATTTTGACGGTTTCTTCGTCCGCGATTTCGGCGTTGGCAGCGGTGTTGTGTTGAAGAGGTAAACGGATACGATAACCAATACTAAGGCCGTCTGAAACGCCAAGTTGGGTTTCAGACGGCCTGATTTTTTGTAACGTTATGTAGTGTTGTGCGTTGCGCTGTGAAGTAATATTAGCTTGGATTTATCTATTTGATAAATATAAATTTAATGAGGAATTATGCCTTGAAAATCCTATTTATCCGGTATCTGTAAAAGTGTGAATCTGCCTTGTAAATCAGTATGCAGGACAGGCATTCTTACTTTATCCACAGATTGGTTCTACTTGTCAGAACGTTTTGCTCAATTCGACAAACATTCTGGATTTGCCGTATTCGTAGAACTTGTCGTTGCTCCATGTTTTGTTGTGGGCAATGGTCAGGCGCGGGGTGATGCCTTTGAAATGGAGGGCGCGGTGCCATACGCTCAGGGAGGCGGAGGCTTCTTTGTCGCGGCGGTTTTGTTCGTTGCTGAAGAAGGCGGGGGCTTGGTAACGGCGTTGGGCGGCGCTGAGGCGTAGGACGGTGGAGAGGCCTTTGGGCCACTCTTGCCCCCATGTGGTGCGCAGGGCGTAGCGGTTGAAGCTGTCGCTTTTGTCGTCGCGGTTGCGTTCGCGGTAGAGGTCGATACCGGCTACCCAGTATTGGCGCGCGTTGCGGTAGTACACGATGGAATTGCTGAGCAGTTGGCTGGTATTGTTGGAATGTTCACGGCGGCTGTTTTTCAGACGGCCTGCTTCAAATGCGCTGAGGGTTTGCAGCTTGGGTTGCCACCAATGGTTGTAGTGGAGGCGTGCGCCGTTGGTGTAGGTGTAGGGGTCGTTGCCGTAGAAGCGGCGTTCATGGAACGGGGTCATGCCGATATCGTTGCGCTGGTCGGCATAGCCGATGCCTGCCGAAAAGCGTGTGGTGAGGTCGTTGTAGTTGGTGTGTTTGGTATAGATTTTGCCGTAATGGTCTGCGCCTGCCGTGGCATAGAAGCCGCGGGGCAGCGACCATTTTTTTTCTGCGCCGATTTGGTAATGGATGGCAGTGGCATCGATGGGTTCGGGGAATGTCCAGCCTCGGAAGCAGTCGTCGTCGGGATAGGCAAGGCGCACGGCGTGGCATTGTTCATCGTTCAGGTGGTTGCCCAGACGGCGTTGGCCGGGGGCTTGGTTGATGTTTTGTTCGCGCGTGATGTTCAAGCCGGCATTGAATTGCCATGAGTCGCGTTCACGCAGGGCTTTGCGGTAGGTTTCGATGCGTTCTTGCAAGGCAGGCGGGAGGGATTCGGTTTGTAGTTTGTCGAACTGGTCGGCTGCGGCTTCGTTTTGTTTGTCTTCAAACAAGGCGGTCGCAAGCTGCCAGCGGACGGCGGAGGCATCGGGTTGCTCGGCGATAAAGCGGCGGTAATGGCCGATGGCTTCGGCGGCGCGTCCTTCGGATTGGGCAAGCAAACCTTTGGCATAGCGTGCCATGGCGCGGTCGTGTTCTGGCCATTGTTCGTAAATGGGCAAAACGGCTTTGATGCCGGGGATGTTGTGGGCGACGACGGCGGAATACATGGCGCGTGCCAGTAATTCGGTATTGGCAAGCAGGGTGTCGGCATCGACGTTGATGATTTTTTCAGACGGCCTGTTTGTCTGCTCGACAGGGATGTTGTGCGTTTCGGGTTGTTGGGGTTCGGCTGTGTTGACTTGAAGCTCGGGTTTCACATCAGGCGGCACATCGGCGGCGTGAAGGGAAAGGGGAAGGATGGCGAGGAGGAGCAGACGTTTTTTCATGGCAATGTTTGGGATGTTATCGGTATAAGTGGGCAGATTGTACAATGTTTTGAGTCAGAAATTTTACAAACCGAGTGCCATTATATCTGATAAAGACGACAAAAGGCCATCTGAAACCCGATGGGATTTCAGACGGCCTTTATTTGCGAGTCGGATTTAGTTTTGGTCCAAGTCCAAATCCAAATCGGCTTTGATGGTGTGCGCGCCTGCCGGACGGTAGATTTCGGAAGGCAGCGAGGAGGCGAATGCCGTGGCGGAGAAAAGAGCCAAAATGCCGGTGGCCAGTAACGATTTTGCTTTGGTCATCGGTTTTCCTTTCTGAAAAGGGTTTTGAGAATGGCATCATCTTATCGGTAGGTATGAGTGGCGGCAAGCGGATAAACCTGATTTTACGTGCGACTACATGATTTGTTTGGAGGGCGTTGATTCTTTGCTTTGGGCTGGTGTTTGCTTGCAGAAAAATGCTGCCGGATAAGACTTAGCCGAGACGGAACAATTCGCTGCCGTGCGCCTTCAGCCATTGTTCGGCTTGGTCGACATGCGGCGTGAGCGAGTGTGTCAGAGCCCAAAACGCAGGGCTGTGGTCGGGATGGCGCAGGTGGGCGAGTTCGTGCAGGCAGACGTAGTCGGCGACATATTCGGGTGCGCCGATGAGCCGCCAGTTGAGGCGGATGCCGGTGGTGTGGCGGCAAACACCCCAGAAGGTTTTGGCGTTGGAAAGGGAAATGGCACTCGGGGTCAGGCGTGTGGTTCGGATATGGCCTTTGAGGCGCGGTAGCAGATATTCGTGCGCACGCTCGTGCAGGAAGCGGTGCAAATGGGTAAGTTGGGCGGTGGTTTCTTTTTCTGGCAATAGGATTTCAGACGGCCTGATTTGGATGTGGTTTGCCGTGTGGACGGACAAGGCTGTCTGAACGCCTTGATACCAAATCCATTCGGGAAGCGTGTCGGTGGGTGTTTGCCGAGCCGGTGTTTTGTTTAGGGTACGGCGCAGGATGGCTTCGTTGTCGTTCAGCCATTGGGTAAAGGTGTGCTGGGTAACAAACGGAGGGATGTTGATGCTGACGGTATCGGCGGAAACGGGGCGCAAGATGAGGTTTTTCTTGGCGCTGCATTTGAGCTGGATATGAATAGTGAGGCCGTCTGAAAGGGTGTGGGTATGGAGGCGGGACATGATCTTAATGGAAATATTGGGGACGGCATGGAAAGGGCGGGCATAGCGGCCCACCCGATGGAATGATTTATTTGGTTTTGGGTGCGAACGGGCCTTGTCCGGTAATCAGGGGCTGTTGGTTTTCAATCCATTGCTCGCATTGGGCCATGAGTTCGGCTTCATTGCCGTTGTTGTGGGCAATGGGTTTGCCGATGATGACGCTGACCGTGCCGGGGTATTTGAGGAAGGAGTTGCGCGGCCAAAACTCGCCGCTGTTGAGCGCGACGGGGACGATGTCCATCTCGAACATTTTTGCCATGCGCGCGCCGCCGAGTTTGTAGCGGCCTTTTTCGCCGGGCGGCAGGCGTGTGCCTTCGGGGAAAATGGTAATCCAATAGCCTTCGTTTTTACGCGCAAGGCCTTGTTCTAAGAGTTGTTTGTTGGCTTCGCGGCTGTTGCTGCGGTCGATACCGATGGTTTTAACCAGCCTCAAGCCCCAGCCGAAGAAAGGGATTTTGAAGAGTTCGCGTTTGGCAACATAGACTTGCGGCGGAAAAATCTCTTGCAGGGCGAGGGTTTCCCAGCCGCTTTGGTGTTTGGCGCAGATGATGGCAGGGTGGTCGGGAATGTTTTCCGCGCCGCTTAAGGTGTAGTTCAAACCGATGATGTGCTTGAGCGACCAGTTGAGGATGCGCACCCAAATTTGCGCCATTTTGTGCGCACCGCCTTGGAAGGGCAGGGCAAGCAGCATAAAGGGGAACAGCAAAATAATGCTGGAGGAAAGGATGAACCAGTAAATCAGGTTGCGGATAATCAGCATATCGGGGAAAAGTCTGTCGTTTGAAAGCCGTCTGAACGCCGTTGTCGGCAGTTTCAGACGGCCTTGTCGTTTATAGGATGGCTTGCGCGGCTTCTTCGATTTGTGTGTTTTCACGCATGATGTATTGCGAGAAAGCCAGCAGGTTGTCGAAGACTTGGGTGTGCTCGGGCAGGTCTTGTTCGTGTTTGGCCAGCGTTTTTTTGCCTTTGCCGGTCAGGACGAGTGCGGATTTGCCGCCTGCGGCATCAATGGCTTGCAGGTCACGCAGGCTGTCGCCAACCAGCCAGGTTTCGGCGGCATTGGCCTTGAAGCGTTCGATGATGTCGATAATCATGCCGGGCTTGGGTTTGCGACATTCGCAGTTGTCGGTGGCGGTGTGCGGGCAAAACCAAATGCCGTCGATGGTACCGCCTGCTTGAACGGCAAGGCGGTGCATTTTCGCGTGCATTTCGGTCAGGTCTTGCACGGTAAAGTATTTGCGGCCGATACCGGATTGGTTGGTGGCCACGGCAATGGTGTAGCCTGCCTGCGTTAAAAAGGCGATGGCATCCATGCTGCCTTCGATGGGAATCCATTCGTCAACGGATTTGACGAAATCGTCACGGTCTTGATTGATGACGCCGTCGCGGTCGAGGATGATGAGTTTCATGGTGTGGGCTCTTATTTTTCTGCTTTCAAACTGCTTTTCCATTTTTCAAAGGCCGTCTGAAAAATGGGTGTCAGTTTGGCGAAGGTTTCCGGGGTGTTTTTGACGTGGTAGAAGCCGCCGAGCGAGGGCGTGTCGAGGGCAAGGACGTAGTCTTCCATAAATGCGCCGTAGCCGTCTTCTTCGTCGGTGTAGTAGAACTCGGTAAACCGTTGGCCGAGTTCGGTAAAGTCGTCCGCCGTCAGTGCGCCATCCATGTGTTTGAGCAGGAAGTGCCGTCCGCTGATTTTGCCCGAGGTCATGGCGGCGAAGTCGGCTGCGGTTTCGGGGGCGGTTTGCCAGACGGGGTTGACGAGGCCTGCCTGCGCCGCCCACTGCCAGTACATACCGATGTGGGTAGCGGCGTTTTCGGGCGGGAGCTGGTCGGGATAGTCTTCGTCGAGATGGAAACGGATATTGTCGTACATGGACGGGGTTCGTTGGGGGAAAGGGGGTATTGTAGCGGAAAATAATGAATTAGGCCGTCTGAAAGAGGGTGTTTCAGACGGCCTTAAGGGAATTTAACCTTTAAATACGGGAACAAGCTCCATTTGGCTCAGTATTTGGGCGGCAATGTTGATGATGCCGAAGAGGAAGACCCAAACCATCAGCCAGAATCCGCCGTAAACTTTGTAGTTTTTGCCGACGCCGAATTTATGGCGCGAGCGGTAGAGCAGCATGGCGGGGATGATGCCTGTCCAGATGGTGGCGGCCAAGCCGACGTAGCCGATGGCGGTAACGAAGCCGGTAGGGAAGAGCAGACAGGAAATCAAAGGCGGCAGGAAGGTCAGCGCGGCGGTTTTGGTACGGCCGGAGATGCTGTCGTTCCATTTGAAGATGTCGGCGATGTAGTCGAACAGGCCGAGCGTTACGCCGAGGAAGGACGTTGCAATCGCCATGTAGGAGAACAGGGTCAACACTTTGTCCATATTGCCGGTTTGGGCGAACTTGGACAGCGTTTCGATCAGGACGGAAACTTGGCCTTCTGCGGCGATAACCGGTGCGAACTCGCTGCGCGGCAGGTTGCCTTGGATAGCGATTTGCCAGAGGACGTAAATCACCAAGGCAATCAGCGTACCCGACCACAGGGATTTGGCCACTTTGGGCGCGTCGCCTTTAAAGTATTTGAGCAGGCTGGAGACGTTGCCGTGGAAACCGAATGACGCAAGGCAAACGGGCAGGGCGGTAGCGACATAAATCCAGTAGCTGGTGCCGGTAGGGGCTTGGGTGTCGAACAGGACAGGCATTTTGGCATCAGCAATCAGGCCGCCGGTTGCCCAAATAAAGGTCAATACCATGCCGCCGATGAGGATGCTGGTGAAACGGTCAACCAAGCGTGCGGATGCCCAAACGCAAAAGGCGAGAATGCCGAAGAAGACGAGTTGGCCGACGGTGAGCGAAATTTCGCCGCCTACCGCGCTGCCGATGCCTTTGGCAGTCAGGTCGCCGCCGACGAAGATGTAGGCGTAGGTGAGCAGGTATAAAACGAAGGCGACGGCAACGCCGTTTATGATATTCCAAGCCGGGCCGAGCAGGTCTTTAACCATGGTGTCGAAGCTGGCACCGTGCGGATAATGGGTGTTGACTTCCAAAATCATCAGGCCGCTGGAGAGCATGGAAAACCAGGTGTACAGCAACACGGCCAGCGAGCCGGTAAACCATACGCCGGATGTGGCGGTCGGGTTGGCAAGCATGCCTGCGCCGATAACCGTACCGGCGATAATCATCGCGCCGCCGAATAGGGATGGGGTTTTGGTTGACATTGTTTGTCTTTCTTCTAGGAATGCGTGGTTGTCATTATGCCGTAAAGTGTAAGAAAAGGTAAAGCAAAGGCCGTCTGAAAACCCAATTGTCGTTTTCAGACGGCCTTTGATGTGTATAAATGCAACTGATTAAATCAATTTTCGCAGTTTCAATTCGTTTTTCAGATACGCGTAATAAACTGGCGCGACGATGATGCCGCCGATGCCGAAAATGCGTTCAAAGACGACCATCGCCACCAGCAATTCCCATGCGCTGGATTCGATTTCCGAGCCGATGATTTTGGCGTTGAGGAAATATTCGAGCTTGTGGATGACAACGAGGAACACCAGCGATGCGAGTGCGACGTACAGCGATGCGCCGAGGCTCAAAATAATAATGATGGTGTTGGAAATCAGGTTGCCCGCTACCGGAATCAGTCCGACGATAAAGGCGACGATCAGGACGGTCATTTTAAACGGCAGCTCAACACCGAACAGCGGTAAAACCAAGTAAAGGTACAGGCCGGTCAGGAAGGTGTCGATCAGCGAGATTTTGACTTGGGCGAGGAACACGCGTTCAAAGCTGGTTTCAAAATTGATGATGCGGTGCACCAATTCGGCTTTAAACAATGGCATTTTGCGGCGGTTTTTACGCATTTTCAGGCGGTGGAAGCTGAGCATGGCGCCGATGATGATGCCGATGAGGATGTACACGAAGGACGTGATGCTGTTTTTACTGATGCGGGTCAGTGCGGCGCGGTATTCTTCAATCAGCTTGATTGCCGAGGCTTTGATTTCGGCCATATTGTTGGGCAGCATATTGAGAATGGCCGCAGGCAGGTCTTGGCTGTTTTTGGTGTCTTCTAAAATCGCCGCCAGCTTCGCCAACATAAAGCCGACATGGCCGCCGTGTATCAGGTGGTAAATGCCCAAAGACATCATCGTGATGATGCTGAACACGATGGCCAGCGTCAGCGTGGTGGAAATCAGGTTGATATTGTGCGCATTGAGCGATTTATGCAGCCGCGTGTTGCGCGGCAAAACACGGCGGCGGAGCTTGAGGATGACGCCGTTGGTGCGCGTAATAAAGATATAGGTCAGGATAACCGACAGCAGCAGCGGCAGAAAATGGTAGTGCAAGACAATCAGCAAGGCCAAGCCCATCAGGATATAGGAAGCATTGCGGAAAGTCAGGTTGTCGGAGTGGGAAGAGAGTAAGGACATGTGAAGCCAATAAGGTAAAAAGCAAAAAAAACAGGTCAGGCCGTCTGAAAAACCATGTTCAGACGGCCTAACTTAATGACAGCGATTAATCGTGCAATGAGGCCGCGTGTACCGTGTTTTCCAACAAAGTGGCAATCGTCATCGGGCCGACGCCGCCGGGAACGGGCGTAATCATGGAAGCACGTTCTTTGGCAACATCAAACTCCACGTCGCCGCACAGGCTGCCGTCGTCCAAGCGGTTGATGCCCACATCGATAACGACTGCGCCGGGTTTGACCCATTCGCCTTTAACGAAATTCGGAATGCCTACGCCGACCACCAAAATATCTGCGGCAGCAATTTCATCGGCAAGGTTTTGCGTGGCGCTGTGGCAAATGGTTACCGTCGCGCGGGACAGCAGCAATTCCAACGCCTGCGGGCGGCCGACAATATTGGACGCGCCGACGACGACCGCTTTTTTGCCTTTCGGGTCGATGCCGTAGGCTTCCAACAAAGTCATCACGCCTTTGGGTGTGCAAGGGCGCATCAGCGGCATTTTGACGACCAGGCGGCCGACGTTGTAAGGGTGGAAGCCGTCCACATCCTTATGCGGCTCGATACGCTCCAAAACCGCTTGGCTGTCGATGTGTGCCGGCAGCGGCAGTTGCACCAAAATACCGTCGACGGCAGGGTCGCCGTTCAATTCGTCCACCAGTTTCAGCAAATCGTCTTGCGTGGTTTCAGACGGCAGCTCATAAGAGCGCGATTCGATGCCGCTTTTTTGGCAGGCCAGTTTTTTATTGCGTACATAAACCGCGCTGGCAGGGTCGTTGCCAACCAATACCACCGCCAAGCAAGGCGTGTGCAAACCTTTTTCCTGACGCGCTTTTACCGCCTGCGCGACCGCCTCGATGCGTTGCTGGGAGATTTTTTTTCCGTCTATAAGTTCTGCAGCCATGATTTTTCCTCCTCAATAGGGATAAATATTGCGTTTAAATTATCGCATTTTTCAGACGGCCTGACACAAAAGAGTAGCCCTGATTGTGAAGCATAAAAATAAATAACGATTAAAAATAATAAGATAATCAAAAAATGAAAAAATAAAGCAAAGTAGGTGTTGACCGAGTTGAAAAGGGTCTGTATAGTTCAGGTCTTCAGTCGGGGCGTAGCGCAGCCCGGTTAGCGCATCTGCTTTGGGAGCAGAGGGTCGTGAGTTCGAATCCCACCGCCCCGACCACAAAATTCTTCGCACGAATCGGCATGAGCGCCCGTAGCTCAACCGGATAGAGCACCGACCTTCTAAGTCGGGGGTTACAGGTTCGATTCCTGTCGGGCGTGCCAATTTTTACGGTGGCTGTAGCTCAGTTGGTAGAGCCCTGGATTGTGATTCCAGTTGTCGTGGGTTCGAGCCCCATCAGCCACCCCAGATGAAAGCCTGCATATTGTATGCAGGCTTTTTTCCGTTTATACCCGAATTTTACTTCAGATTTAATTGGGTTTCAAAAAAGTATTTATCAAACCGTTTCATCATGGCATCGGCAAAAATGGCGTTTGCTGTGTTATCAAATATCAATGAATACGCAGTCAAGCCCGAATATTGTACCGTTCGGTATCTTTTTATGGCGTTTCGCCGTTATCCTTTATAATACCCTGATTATTTTCTGTTTCATTCCCAAAGGAACCGCATCATGTCCGAATGGTCAGCTCCAGAATTTGAATCCAAAATCTGTCCGCCTGAAAAGCTGGCGGAACGTTTGGCGGCATTGCCCCGTCCGCTGGTGTTTACCAACGGTTGTTTCGATATTCTCCACCGAGGCCATGTAACGTATCTGGCGCAGGCGCGATCGGCCGGTGCGGCTTTGGTGTTGGCGTTGAATACCGATGCTTCGGTGCGCCGTCAGGGCAAAGGGGACGACCGTCCGATCAATCCTTTGGAAAACCGCGCGGCAGTGGCAGCAGCATTGGCCAGCGTGGATTTGGTCACATGGTTTGATGACGATACGCCGGCTGCTCTGATTGAAATGGTCAAACCCGATGTGTTGATTAAAGGCGGCGATTGGCCTGTGGATAAGATTGTCGGTGCGGCCGAGACGTTTGCGCGTGGCGGCAAAGTGTTTTCGATTCCGTTTTTACACCAGACTTCGACCACCAAAACTTTGGCGAAAATCCGCGAAGCCGGAGGAGGCGAATGACGGATTTGAACAGCCGCCATTGGGCCTTGCTAGCCGCGCTTTCAGACGGCCTGCCGCAACACGTTTCTCAGTTGGCGCGTGTGGTTGGGATGAAGCCGCAACAATTAAACGGATTCTGGCAGCAGATGCCGGGCCATATCCGCGGTTTGCTGCGCCAGCATGACGGGCAATGGCGTTTGGTACGCCCTTTGGCTGTGTTTTCCGAAGAATCTTTGCAACAAATGGCCGGAAAACAGGGTTTTCGTGCGCAGTTGAAACACGAATGTTCGTCCAGCAACGATGAAATTATGGCTTTGGCGCGTCAGTCTGCAAATTTGGCACATAAAGCCTTGTGTGTGGCGCATTTCCAAACCAAAGGACGTGGACGGCAAGGGCGGAGTTGGGTCAACCGACAAGGCGAATGCCTGATGTTCAGCTTGGGCTGGGCGTTTGACAAGCCGCAATATGAGCTGGGTTCACTGGCGTTGGTGGTGGCATTGGCTTGCCGCCGTGCGCTTGCCGATATCGGTTTGGACGTAAATATCAAGTGGCCGAACGATTTGGTCGTGGCCAACGATAAATTGGCCGGTATTTTGATTGAAACGGCTCGGGTAGAGAATAAGACTGTCGCCGTCATCGGCATCGGCATCAATTTTGTATTGCCGAAAGAAGTTGAAAACGCCACTTCCGTGCAGGCCTTGTTTCAGACGGCCTCTAAGCAGGGCGTAAGCGTCAAAACCTTGTTGAATGCGGTGTTGGCGCAACTTGATGCGCTGTTGAGCGAATACGCGCAAAACGGATTTGCGTCATGTGTCGGCGAATACGATGCCGCCAACCGTGACACAGGCAGGCCGGTATTGCTGCTTCAAGAAGGGCGCATTGTTCATGAAGGCGTAGTCAAAGGCGTGGATGCGCAAGGCGCGTTGCGTTTGTTGACCGACAATGGCGAGAAAACCATTGTCAGCGGCGAGATCAGCTTGCGTCCGGATAACCGCCCGGCACAACCTGCCGCTGCGAAACCGGAACGCTTTTTGCTGCTGGACGGCGGCAACAGTCAGTTGAAATGGGCGTGGGTAGAGAACGGCACATTTTCCGAAGTCGGCCGCGCGCCGTATCGTGATTTGACCCAGCTGGGTGAAGAATGGCTGCAATTTGCCGATGACGATGTGAAGATTGTCGGTTGCGCCGTGTGCGGTTCGGTAAAAAAAGCGATGGTAGAAGAACAATTAACCCGTCCGGTTGAATGGCTGTCTTCTATGCCGCAGGCTTTGGGTATCCGCAATCATTACCGCCGCCCTGAAGAACATGGTTCCGACCGCTGGTTTAATGCGCTGGGCAGCCGCCGCTTTACGCAAAACGCCTGCGTCGTCGTCAGCTGCGGCACCGCCGTAACCACCGATGCGCTGACGGAAGATAATCATTATCTCGGCGGCACCATCATGCCCGGTTTCCACTTAATGAAAGAGGCGATGGCGCTCAAAACCGCCAACCTCAACCGCCCCATCGGCAAGGTATATCCGTTCCCAACCACAACGCCGAACGCCATTGCCAGCGGCATGATGGATGCCGTTTGCGGCGCGTTGATGATGATGCATGGCCGTCTGAAAGACAAAACGGGCGAGGGCAAACCGGTCGATATTATTATCACGGGTGGCGGCGCGGCCAGAGTCGTGCAGGCGCTGCCGGACTCATTCGTTCATGACAATCAAGTGAAAATCGTCGATAATCTCGTGATTCACGGGCTCTTGCATTGGATTGCCCATCGCAACGGACAATAAAAAGGAAAACGCATCATGAAATGGCTGTTTGCGGTCTTGGTCGCACTCAACATCATTGTTTTTGGCAGCATGGTTGCCTATCGGACACAACATAAAACCGCCAAACCCGAATCTGCCTTGGAAGGCGGTACGCACGAATTATTGCGCCCGTCTTCTTTGGACGCGCCCAAAGCCGAGCCGCAGCAGGCATCGCAACCCGATTGGGTGGTGGTCGAATCAGACGGCCTGATTATGGCCGAACCTGAATCCGAAGAAGCGGAAGCCTTGCGTAAAAAGCAAGAAGCGCAGCAGTTGAAAGAGAAAAAAGAAAAAATGCGCCACGAGAAAGAGGCGCAAGAGCGTCGCGCCGCTGAAGAAGAGATGGGTGCAGCCGGCGTGGAACGCTTGTGTACCAGCAGCGCCACCGTGGTAATGGATGAAGACGATTACCACCGCATCAAAGGCCTGTTGGGCAAATGGCCTCATGCGGCCAGCCGCAGTATCGAAAAACGCAACGGCGCATCCGGTGGCGAGACTGCTTCCAAAACCTTCCGCGTGGTTTTGCCTGCCGACGGCGACACTTCCGCCCAGCTTGATGCCTTGGGCAGCCGAGGCTTTAGCGGCAGTATTCACAACGGCGAAATCAGCATTGACGTAACACGCAGCCGCTCTTCCGCCCAAGTTTTGATTTCACGCTTGTCCAGCGCAGGTTTCGGCGGCGCGCGCATTGTCGAGCAGGAAGACAGAAGCGCACCCGATACCGGTTTGAGCGTAGCGCGCATGACCGTGGTCTTCATGGCGGTCGACGAGCGCGATGCCCAAGACATCAGAAACATTGTCGGCCGTTATGGTAAGTTGAATATGAAAACCTGCCGATAATCAGGCCTATTCGGTTTCAGACGGCCTGATCAGCAATCGGTCAAGCCTGATAAACCAAGCGACACAAAACACGAAACCCACTGTATCGGCAGTGGGTTTCATGTTTTTCGGTTTTGAGTATCTGATATAAAGGGGAACAGGTATGTTTCGTATATGCGCACTCCGAGTATCAAGAGATAATGGGGAAGAGGGGGATAAAATCTGTTGTTTAATGGCTCGGATTAGGACGTCTTCCGAGTGGTTTTGATTATACGCTAATAATAACTATTATCAATAGCAAAATTGAAAAAATAATGGGTATTTCTGTAATATTTTGTTTTGTATGAAAATTAAATTGCGGTATCGGCTTTGCCGTGATTAAAAAGGCTATCTGAACATCAAACAAACAGGCCGGTTGAAATAGGGTAAGGCAAACATTTCAACCCTATATTTCAGACGGCCTTTTGATTTGTTTCAATCACTCATAAACCCAAGCAATCAACATATCCAAAGCCATATAAAATACCGTATAATCAAGGCCAAATTAACTTTGCCTGCTTGTCGGGCCGTCTGAAAAATTATGCAACAAACCTACGCCGCGGTACAGCGAGATTTGCTCGAAGCCAACCATCTTGCCCCCGATTTGCTTGCCCAAAGCCTGAGCATTATCGGTGCTAACCATGTCGATTATGCCGACATCTATTGTCAGCGCACTGCTTATGAAAGCTGGCATTTGGAAGAAGGCATCGTCAAATCGGGCAGCTTCCAAATCGATCAGGGTGTGGGCGTGCGTGCCGTTTCGGGCGATAAAACTGCTTTTGCCTACGCCGACAGCCTGTGTATCGATTCGATCAACCGCTCTGCCAAAGCCGTGCGCGTGATTGGTGCGGCCGGCGGCGAGGCCAGCGTCAAAGTGCCGACACCTGCCTACGGTAAGCCTGTCCACATGGCGATTGACCCTATTGCCAGCCTCGATTCTGCCGCCAAAGTTGCGCTGTTGAACAAAGTCGAAACGCTGGCCAAAGCCTCCGATCCGCGTATCGTGCAAGTGATGGCTGGTTTGACCTGCGAATACGACATGGTGTACATCGCCCGTTTGGACGGTAAACACGCTGCCGATATCCGCCCGATGGTGCGCATGAACGTAACTGTCATTGCCAAGCAGGGCGAGCGTCGCGAGCAGGGCAGCGCGGGCGGCGGCGGGCGTTATGATTTAGCGTATTTCGATGAAAATTTGGTGCATCGGTTTGTCGATTCCGCCGTCAAACAAGCGCTGACCAATCTCGAATCCCGTCCTGCGCCTGCCGGCGAGATGACCGTCGTTTTGGGCAACGGCTGGCCGGGCGTGTTGCTGCACGAAGCGGTCGGACACGGTTTGGAGGGCGATTTCAACCGCAAAGAAACCAGCGTTTTCTCCGGCCGAATCGGTGAGCGCGTGGCCGCCAAAGGCGTGACCGTTGTGGATCAAGGCGATATTGCCGACAGACGCGGGTCGCTCAATATCGACGACGAAGGCAATGAAACCCGCCGTACTGTATTGATTGAAGACGGTATTTTGGTCGGCTATATGCAGGACGAAACCAACGCCCGCCTGATGGGCACGCAATCGACCGGCAACGGCCGCCGCGAAAGTTACGCTTCCGCACCTATGCCGCGCATGACCAATACCTTTATGGAAAACGGCGGTTATGAGCCGGAAGAAATCATCGCGTCCATCGACAAGGGTATTTACGCCGTCAATTTCGGCGGCGGACAAGTGGACATTACCAGCGGCAAGTTTGTGTTCAGCGCATCCGAAGCGTGGTGGGTGGAAGGCGGCAAGCTGCAATACCCTGTCAAAGGTGCAACCATCATCGGCAACGGCCCCGAAGTGCTGAAACACGTTTCCATGATAGGCAACGACTCCGCGCTCGATAGCGGCATCGGCGTCTGCGGCAAAGAAGGGCAGAGCGTTCCTGTCGGCGTCGGACAACCGACCCTGAGGATTGATGCCGGACTGACCGTCGGCGGTAGCGAGATTTAAACGGCAGGCCGTCTGAAAGGTTTTCAGACGGCCTTTTACATTAGGATAAAACCATGCAGGAAGAGAATCGGAAATCAAGTTTTCCCATAGTGATGTTGCTGGTGTCGGTTGCCCTTTGGATGGCGTCTTTGTCCAATGTTGCATTTTATTTGGGCAATCATGAAAGCATGAAGGGTTTGACCGTTTTGATTTTGGGGTCGATATTTGCTTCTTTGGATATCAGGTATTGTGCGGCCTATGCGAATTATGTTTGGTTGGCGGCTATTGTTTTGCTGGCATTGCGGAAGAAGGTCGTGCCTGTCCATGCGGCACTTTGGGGCTTGGCGTTGGTGGCTTTCAGTGTGAAAGCCGTACATGTCGATGAAGCAGGAAATACGGCGAATATCGTGCGTTACGGTGCAGGATTTTATTTGTGGTATGCCGCATTTGCTGTTGCCACCATCGGCACGTTTACCGGAAAGAATAAGGAAAGAAAAGCCGCAACGCTGGCAGATGGGACGAAAAATGACGCTTGATGAATGGTTGCGCCAATCGGCACTGCCCAAAAATGAAGCGCGGATGTTGTTGCAATATGCGCTGGGTTACACGCGCGCGCAGCTGGTTACACGCGGTACGGACGATTTGGCGGAATCTGCCCTGCAAACCTTGGAGACTTTGGCGCAACGCCGTCTGAAAGGCGAGCCGATGGCCTATCTGTTGGGCGAACGCGAGTTTTACGGACGACGTTTTGCCGTCAATCCCCATGTGCTGATTCCACGCCCTGAAACCGAGCATTTGGTGGAAGCCGTGCTCAAACGCTTGCCGCCGCAAGGCCGCGTGTGGGATTTGGGAACGGGCAGCGGCGCCATTGCCGTAACCGTCGCGCTTGAACGCGTTGATGCCGATGTTCGCGCATCCGACATCAGCGTCGGTGCTTTGGATACCGCCCGTCAAAATGCGGCAGAATTGGGCGCAAAAGTGGAGTTTGCGCAGGGCTCGTGGTTTGATACCGACAGGCCGTCTGAAGGCCGATACGATGTGATTGTTTCCAATCCGCCGTATATCGAGGATGGCGATGAACATTTGTCGCAAGGCGATTTGAGGTTCGAACCGCAAAACGCGCTGACCGACTTTTCAGACGGCCTCAGCCATATCCGCCATATTACCCAAGAAGCCCCCAAATACCTGAAAGCCAACGGTTGGCTGCTGTTTGAACACGGCTATGATCAAGGCGAAGCAGTGCGGAACATTATGCTGGAGAACGGTTTTGCCGAAGTGGCAACCGAACAGGATTTGGCAGGATTGGACAGGGTTACGCTGGGGCGTTTGCCTGCTTAGCGGGCATGGCTTATCGGAATTAAAAGAGGGCGTGTCGATCACGCCCTTTTAGTTTTCCGGTTTAGCTGTTCAGACGGCCTGGTTTAACGCCAAGCAGCGACGAACTCCGCCCAGTGTTGTTTTTCTTCGGCTTGTACGGCCAGATAGTGTTTGATGCGTTTGATTTCGACTTCGTATTCGTCGGCATCGAGCGCGCCGCTCATCATGCGAAAGCGCATATACATCAGGTAGGTATTGGCGGCATCGGTTTCGCAATAGTCGCGGATGTCTTTCAGACGGCCTGCATGATAAGCGTCCCAAACTTTGCTGCCGTCCATGCCCAGTTTGCCGGGAAAGCCGCAGAGTTTGGCCATATCGTCCAAAGGCACGCTGGCGCGCGGTTGGTAGAGGGCGAGCAAATCCATCAGGTCGCAATGGCGGGTGTGGTAGCGGCTGATGTAGTTGTTCCACTTAAAGTCGCGGCTGTCGCCAAAGTCGCCGTCGCCCATGTCCCAATAGCGGGCTGCGCTGATGCCGTGTATCAGGGCGCGGTAGTGGAGGACGGGCAGGTCGAAACCGCCGCCGTTCCAGCTGACGAGTTGCGGCGTATAGTTTTCGATGACCTCGAAGAACTTGGCAATCATGACTTCTTCGCTGTCTTCGGGATCACCGATGGTGCTGACGCGGATTTTGTCCTGACCCCAGCGCATACAGCAGGAGATGGCGACGACTTGGTGCAGATGGTGTTGCATAAAGTCGCTGCCGGTCTTGGCGCGGCGTTGCTGTTGGGCAAACAGGACGACTTCGTTGTCGGGCAAATCGGCAGGCAAATCGTAAAGCAGGCGGATGCCGTTTACGTCGGGAATGGTTTCGATGTCGAAGGCGAGTATCGGAGTCATGGCGTGATCGGGTTGGATAAGGAATGATGCCATTGTGGCATGACGGCGCAGATAAAAAAAGAGGCAATCCCCCACAGGATTGCCCCAATACCTCAAATCAGAGATTTACGCTTCACAAACAATACAGGCTTTCACCTGCGGCTTTACAGATGCAGCTCAACTCTGCATCAGTAAACTTTCATTTCGGGCATTGCACCGAAATCCTCTAAAATACCGCAACTTCTTGCAATATTAGAAAACTGCTTACAAAAGTATCTAAAACCGGCGAGGCCGTCTGAATATTTTGTAATTTGATGTAGTGAAATTTACGCGAATTTTTACAGTTTGCCAAGTATTTTTTTCTGAAGGCTTGTTTTGGTATAAATTTCAGGTCTTGTCATATTTTTGCAATTATATTTCATAATTGTTCAAAAGTTAGATATTTATTTTATTTTTTTTAAATTTTAATTTAATTTTATTTCATATTTTGAATGATTAAAATGTATTTTTTTAGATGAACTATTTTGCAATATGTTGTTTTTAAAAGAAATTAAATTTAATATGTAAATGAAAAAAGTGTATTGGGCCTGATGTTTTTCATTTGAGAAAAAATATAGGGTTGTTTGAGAGTTTCAATCGCGATAAAAAAGCTGTTTTTAAAGCATTTAAAGCGGAATATTATTTGATTGTTTGAAGTCAAACATGAGTTTCGGTTTGATTCAATTAAAATGAAAAAGCGGCGAAAGAAGGATTTCGCCGCTTTTTTCATATTCAAATTGTAATTCAGTGTAGTCAATAAAAGCTGTTTTCGCCTTCGGGACGGGTTTTGAAGCGTTTGTGCAGCCAGAAATATTGTTCTGGATGCTCGCGTACCCGCTCTTCGATGAAGTCGTTCATGCGCTGGGTATCGGCTTCGACATTTTCGGTCGGAAAATTGTCCCAAGCCGGATAGAAGCGCAGGGTTACGGTATTGTCGGCTTCGCGCGTGGGGATGGCGGGAATGATTTTGGCTTTGGTCATGCCGGCGATACGGCTGAGGCCGGTAATCGTGGCCGTCTGAATGCCGAAGAAATTAACGAAAATGGAATCGTTGCGGCCGAAGTCTTGGTCGGGCAGATAAAGAAAGGGCGCATCGCTTTTGCGCAGGTGTTTGATGATGGCGCGCAGGCCTTCTGTGCGGCCGATCAGGAAAACATTGTTGTAGCGGTGGCGGCCTTTCAGGATTTGCTCGTCCAGGGCTTTGTTTTTTTGGTGCGAATACATGCTGGTCAGCGGCACATCCTGATTGAGCGTGTAAACCGCCATTTCAAATGCGGTAAAGTGCGGATAGAGGATGATGACTTTTTCGCCGGCGGCGAGGGCTTCGTCAAGATGGTGTTTGTATTGATAGCGTACCAACGAGCGCAGCTTATCCGCAGGCGCGTACCAGTAGAGGCCGTATTCGAGCATCAGCTTGGCCATGTGTTGGAAATGGCGTTTGAGCAGGGCAGTGCGCTGGCTGTCGTTTAGCTCGGGAAAGCATTTTTTGAGGTTGATCTCGCCGACTTTGCGGCGTGGTTTGACTGCGTAATAGGCGAGAATACCGATCGCGTCGGCAATTTTGTGCAACACGCAAAAAGGCAGCAGGCGGATGAGGTAGAGAAAAAGGAAGGCGGCTTTCATGCAGGCTCGCTGTATGTGGGCAAAGGGCTATTATAACCGAAAGGCCGTCTGAAAACGGGCTGGAACACGATTTCAGACGGCCTGAATGTCGGCTTACCATTGGAAACGGCCGCGCTTGACCTGTAGGCCGTCAGGGTTGAGTTGCGAAGCCAATCCGTGATTGCGCAGGGCGTGGGTGAGGGCGACGGCGAGTCCGTCGGCGGCATCGGCTTGCGGCGTGCCGGAAAGTGCGAGCATTTGGACCACCATATGCTGCACCTGCTCTTTGGCGGCCTTGCCCTTGCCGACCACAGCCTGCTTGACTTGAAGCGCAGTGTATTCAAACACGGGCAAATCGTGCATGACCAAAGCGGCAATAGCGGCACCGCGCGCCTGACCGAGCATCAAAGTCGCGGCCGGATTGACGTTGACGAAGACTTGCTCGATGGCCGCCTGATGCGGCTGATAGTGGCGGATGATTTCATCGATATGGCGGACAATCACGGCGATGCGTTCGGAAAGCGACGCGCCGGTCGGCGTTTTGATACAGCCGGAAGCAACATAATGATGTTCGCGGCCGTGGACATCAATAACGCCGAAGCCGGTCACGCGACTGCCGGGGTCGATGCCGAGAATGCGTGTAGGTTGGAACTGGGACATAGTGCGTGTTTAAAGTAATCGGTGTTTCAGGGCAGGCAGGCGCGTGCGCACGCTTTGCAGGCGCGCGGTATCCAAATCGGCACAAATCACGCCTTCGCCTTCCGGCAACGTCGCCAACACATCGCCCCAAGGGTCGATAATCATACTGTGGCCGAATGTGCGGCGGCCGCTTTCATGCAGTCCGCCTTGTGCCGACGCGATGACGTAGCATTGGTTTTCCACCGCACGGGCGCGCAGCAGCAATTCCCAATGCGCCTTGCCGGTCGTGTAGGTAAACGCGGCCGGCAACAGCAAAACATCAAACGGCTGCTGCGCGCGGAAAAATTCAGGAAAGCGCAAATCGTAGCAGACGCCGGCCGCCAGCGGAACATCGTCTACGCCCAGCTTCGGTACATCGTTGCCCGCCAGTATCGTATCGGCTTCAGCGTAGCGTTCACCCAAACCGGAAAAGCCGAAAAGGTGCATTTTGTGGTAAAGCCCGATTCGGTTGCCGTCGCGGTCATACACCAGCATCGTGTTCATCACCTTGCTAGCGTCTGGGCTTTGCAACGGAACCGTACCGCCAAACAACACCACGCCGCATTCCCTTGCCGTTTCGCTTAAGGCCGTCTGAAAACGGGGATGGCAGGTTTCGCCAACGCGTCCATCATCTAAAGGCTCGGCAAATGCCAGCTTATCCGTATCGCTTTTGCCCATCAGCGGCCAATATTCGGGCAGCAACACCCAATCCGCCCCTTGTTCGGCCGCCTCGCGGACAAGTCGCCTCATGGTGGCAATATTGGTTTCGGGGTCGGTAGACGACACCATTTGCACAGCGGTGGCGCGTAAAGAGCGCATCATCAAAACTCCTGTCAGATTTTGCAAGAATTGTAACTTGTTTACGCACAAGGCCGATACAATCGTCACACAATTCCTCTCCAAAAAAGGATAAACCATGAACTTGAAACTTCTCCTCACTGCCACACTTTCCACCGCCGCACTTGCCGCACACGCCGACGTACAGCTTTACGGCAACATCAAAAGAGGCATCGAAACCTCGCAAACCCGTTTCGGCGGCCAAACATACAGCCGAACCGCCGTTGCCGACCAAGGCAGTCACATCGGTTTGCGCGGCTCGCATCCGATTGGCGGCGGAACGAATTTTATTTGGGAAGTCGAACAAGACACACCGGTCGGCAAAAGCGGCTCCATCCGCCAAGACTGGCGCGAACGCCGCGAGAATTTTGGCCGTTAAAGGAAAGATTGAATAGTACAGGCCGTCTGAAAGATTTTCAGACGGCCTGTTTTTTATAGTGAGGTCGATTGATTTAAAGAATACACTTAAAAGGCGGTAATCAATAATATCTTAATATTTTCAAAATTTAACAATTTTATATAACTTATTGATTATTTATGAAATTAATAAAATATTGGGTAGCTGATTAAAAAATCAGCATTGGCATTGCTTGCAAATTAAAAAATTATCAAGTAAGGTTAAATGCAAGCGGTTTTATCCGTGAGTTAAATATTAATCAATAAGATAGGATGGTATAACCATGAATGAAGATATTATCAAAGGAAAATGGGAGCAACTTAAAGGTAAAGCCAAAGAAAAATGGGGCGAGTTGACAAACGACGATTTAGAAATCATCGAAGGTAAGCGCGATCAGTTGGCTGGTAAGCTCCAAGAGCGTTACGGTCGCACTAAAGATGAAGCTGAAAAAGAAATTGATGATTGGTTGAACAACTAAGACCGTTGAATTTCACCATAAACGGTTGTATCTCCCTTGACCGTTTTTATATTAAACCGAAAGGAAAAAATGATGCTTCATTATTCGATCGTTTTCTTTATCATCGCTATTATTGCAGCTGTATTAGGTTTCGGTGGTATTGCAGGTAGTGCGGCAGGCATAGCCAAAATTTTATTTGCCGGTTTCTTGATCTTGTCGGTGATATCACTGATTTTTGGCAGGAAGAAATAATACCTGTAGACCAATAAGGTTGTATCAAGCCACCATTCCGTCAAATAGGCCGTCTGAAAAATCAGGATAACTGGTTTTCAGACGGCCTTTGTTCTTATAATAGCGGTTTATTTTTTTACACACTCAGCAACGGAGTTTCCATGCAGTTTTCAGCATTCGGCGAAAAATTCACACAACACAGCGGTATTTTGCAGTTGATGGACGATTTGGGCGACGCGCTCAAAAGCGACAAGCCCATCAATATGCTTGGCGGCGGCAATCCGGCGAAGATTGCTGAAGTCAATGCGGTGTTTGCCGATGTGTTTTCTAAACTGGCGGCGGAACACGCTGTTGAGAATATCGGCAATTATTCCAATCCGCAGGGCGACGCGGCGCTGATTGCGGCTTTGACTAAGTTTCTCAACCGTGAATACGGCTGGAATCTGGCGGCGGACAATATCGCGCTGACTAATGGTTCGCAAAACGCGTTTTTCTATTTGTTCAACCTGTTCGGCGGCAAATTCAATCTTTCAGACGGCCAAACGGCTGAAAAAGCCATTTTGTTGCCGCTCGCGCCTGAATATATCGGTTATGCCGACGTGCATGTCGAGGGGCAGCATTTTATTTCGGTAAAACCGAAAATCGAAAATGTCGAACACGAAGGCGAAGCGGGATTTTTCAAATACCGCGTGGACTTTGACGCGCTGGAGAGCCTGCCTGAATTGAAAGAGGGCAAAATCGGTGCGATTTGCTGTTCGCGCCCGACCAACCCGACCGGTAATGTGCTGACCGACGGCGAGATGGCGCGTTTGGACGCTTTGGCGCAAGAACACGGGATTCCGTTGATTATCGACAACGCTTACGGAATGCCGTTCCCAAATATTATTTACAGCGATGTAACGCTCAACTGGCACGAAAACATCATCCTCTGCTTCAGCCTTTCTAAAATCGGCCTGCCCGGTGTGCGTACCGGCATTATTGTTGCTGCGCCGGAAGTGGTCAAAGCCGTCAGCAGTTTGAATGCGATTGTGAACCTGTCGCCAACCCGTTTCGGCGCGGCGATTGCGGCTCCGCTGTTAAATGACGGCCGTCTGAAACAGTTGGCCGATGAAGTGATTCAGCCGTTTTACCGTCGGCAGGCGCAAACGGCGGTTTCCCTGCTCAAACGCGAATTGGGCGCGTATCCGTTGAAAATTCATAAGCCTGAAGGTGCGATTTTCTTGTGGCTTTGGTTTGAAAACCTGCCCGTTTCGTCGCAAACCTTGTACGAAATGCTCAAGGCCGAAGGCACGCTGATTATTCCGGGCGAGCATTTCTTTGTCGGCATCGATACGCAAGATTATCCGCACGCACACGAATGCATCCGTATGAGCATTGCTCAGGACGCGGAAACGCTGGAAAAAGGCATTGCCGCGATCGGTCGTGTGGTGCGCGGTTTGTACGATAAAAAATAAACGCTTTGAATAGACAAAGGCCGAGACCTTTGCAAATAACATAGGTTACTAAAATTTTATGCTCAATCTCATTTTCAAAATGCAAAACCTTTCTGATTTTTCCTATTTTTTGCTCAATATCAGGAAGGTTTTAGTCAATTGAATTTTTTTGGCGCATTTTTATGCGTCAAATTTCGTTAACAGACTATTTTTGCAAAGGTCTCAGGCCGTCTGAAACCTGAACAATCGGGTTTCAGACGGCCTTTTTGTCGGATTTAGATATGGTGGATAACCAGTTTTTTGCCTTCGTAATCGAGGACGTTGACGTCCATATCGAATAGGGTTTTGATGTTTTCGGCGGTGAAAATATCGTTGGGCTTGCCCTGCATGGCGACTTGGCCGTTTTTCATGGCGACGACGTAATCGGCATAGGCGGCGGCCTGGTTGATGTCGTGCAGTACGACGACGGTGGTGCGCTTGTGTTCATCGGTCAGCCGGCGCAGGATTTGCATGAGGGAGCGGGCATGATACATGTCGAGGTTGTTCAGCGGTTCGTCCAGCAAAACGTAGTCGGTGCGCTGGCAGAACACCATGGCAATCATGGCACGCTGGCGTTGGCCGCCGGAAAGCTCGGTCAGGTAACGGTCGGCAAAGTCTTGCAGGTGGAACTCGGCAAGCGCTTCTTCGACGATGGTTTTGTCGTTTTCAGACGGCCTGCCTTGATGGTAGGGATAGCGGCCGAACATGAGCAGGTCGCGCACGGTAATGCGGCTCATGATGCTGTTTTCTTGGGTGAGGATGGAGAGCGTGCGGGCGAGTTCGGCGGTGGGGGTGGTTTTGATGTCTTTGCCTGCGTAGCTGATGTTGCCGTATACCAAGGGCTGCAGGCGAGCCATAAAGGAGAGGAGGGTGGACTTGCCTGCGCCGTTCGGACCGATCAGCGCGGTAATGCCGCCTTCGGGGATGTCGAGGCTGACGTCGTTGAGGATGGGGTTGCTGCCGATGGTGTGGCTGACGTTGCGGATGGTAATCATAGGCGGGTCCGAAAATGGGAAATTGGGGTTTCAGACGGCCTTTCAGCGTGAGGCCGTCTGAATTTTATTCCTGTATGGTGTGGTTAGATTTCGCTGACGGTGACAAATTCGGGATTGTCGGCTTGGTCGATCAGGAAGGCGCGGACGCGTTCTTGCCAAAGCTCGCCGAATTGTTTGAGTTCGTCGGCACTTGCGCTGCCGCTGACGGCTTTGGGCATGATGTCGCGCATTTGCGGCGCAAAGGGTTGGAGCGCGGCGTTGAGGCTGACGGCAACGGTTTTGCCGGTATCGCGGCGGCGGAGTGCGAGTGTGCCGTTGATTTCGCCTGCACCAAAGGATAAGAGGTGGCGGCGGGCAAAGCGTCCGGCTGGGCCTACGCCGCCAAAGCCGGTTTCGGGTGCCGCACCGGTAAGGAGTTGGACAACGGAAGCGGTAACGCCGGTTGTGCCTTCGTCACGCTCGCCCTGCATAAAGGCTTCGATGTCGCCGCGTTGCGGCAGCTCTGCGCCGTAAAGGGCTTTCAGACCTTTGACCACCATCAGGTAGGCACCGGCGACGGTCGGGCAGGAGTGGCCGCACAGGCGCACGGCATCGGCGTAGCAGTAAGTGAGGATGCCGTTTTCGGCCGCGCCGAGGAAGTCGGCCAATGCGTCTTGGACGGTAATGATTGGGGCATTATCGAAGAATGAAGGGAGGCGTTCTTGTGTCATGAGTGTTGTCCTTTATGGGTTTGCTTAGGCCGTCTGAAGGTTTCAGACGGCCTGAGTTTATTTTTGCGAGCGTTTGGGCACGTTTAATTTATTTCTTTTTCAACACCAAATATAAAAATACCAATCCGCCTGCAAATTCGACGACCACGCTCAATACTGCCTGCATGCCGAGGAAGTGTTCGAAGATGGTTTGCCCACCGACCAATAGGATGCCGCCGACACAAAAAGTCATGGGCAGGCGGACGGAATGTTTGACCGACGGGGAAAAATGGTTGGCCAGCGCGGCAACCAGCAGGCCGAAAAAGCTTACCGGGCCGACAACGGCGGTCGCAGTTGCAACCAGCGCGGCGATCCACAACAGCAGCCATAAGGTATTGCGCGTGTAGTTGATGCCCAAATTGATGGCTTGATTGCGACCGAGTAGGTAAACATCGAGGCGGTGGCGTTCGCGCCAGATTACGGCGGCGCTGATGAGCAACACGATTGCGCCGATGCCCAACAATTCCGAGTGGACGGTATTGAAGGTGGCAAACATATTCGCCTGCGCAGCGGTAAATTCTTCGGGGTCAATCATGCGCGAAAGCAGCGATGACAGGCTGCGGAACAAAATCCCGAAAATCACGCCGATTAAAATCATGCGCGACAAATCGCGTCCGCCCTGTTTGATGAGCGTGTAGAACAGCAGCAGTGAGCCACCCATCATGACGACCAGTTCAAAGCCGAATTTGCCCGTCAACGGCAGGGAAGCATAGCCCACGCCGCCGAGCGTAAACACCAGTAAGGTCTGCAAAAACACATACAGCGAATCGAAACCCAAAATCGAAGGGGTCAGAATCGGATTGTTGGTCAGCGTTTGGAAGAGTTGAGTGGACACGCCGACCGCATAGGCGACCATCAGCAGCGCGGCAAGCTTGGTCAGACGCAGGTGCAAGACAAAGTCCCAATCGCCTTTGACGTTGAGCGTCATAAACAGGACGCAGGAAACCAGCAACAGCGCAAAGGCGACCCACAACGGACGGCTGCTTCCTGCCATAAAACCGATATTTTTTTCAGACGGCATGAGCAGGTTTCCTTAATAAAAGCCACAAAAACAAAGCCGTCCCCATTACGCCAAAAACCGTAGAGACCGGAATTTCAAACGGAAACACAATCACGCGTCCGACAATATCGCACAGCAACACCAAAGACGCGCCCAGCAAGGCCACCGCAGGCAGGCTTTGACGCAGTTTGTCGCCCATCAGGCGGCTGATGATGTTCGGCACGACCAAGCCGATAAACGGAATATTGCCGACCGTCACGACCACCAAAGACGTAATCAGCGCCACAATAATCAGCCCCGACCATAGAATCGCCGTCCGGTTCAGCCCCAAGTTCACGCTTACCGTTTCGCCCAAACCCAAAATCGTCAGCTGGTCGGCAATCAAATAGGCAAACAAAGCCAAAATCCCCGTTGCCCACAACAATTCATACCGCCCGAGCAACACGCCGGAAAAATCGCCCTGTTGCCACACGCCGAGCATTTGCAGCATTTCGTTTTCATACGCGATAAAGGTGGCCACCGCCTCAATCACACCGCCGAAAATAATCCCGACCAAAGGCACCATCAGTTGCGCGGTCGGCGGCAGGCGGCGGATCAGCAACATAAAGACCAACATCCCGATCAGCGCGGCAACGGCGGCAACCGACATTTTTGCCAACAGCGGCGCAGCCGGAAGCAGCAGGGTCATCAGCAGCAAACCCAAAGCCGCGCTTTGGCTTGCGCCCACCATCGACGGTTCGACAAAACGGTTGCGCATCAAAATCTGCATAATCATACCGGCCACCGCCATCGACGCACCCGTCAGCACAATCGCAAACGTACGCGGCAGGCGGCTGATGAACATGACCTGTTGACTGTCGGATAGCGAAAACAGGGCGGACCATTTGAATTCGGCCACGCCGACCGACAGGCTGACGGCAAACAATATCAGCAGCGCCACACCGTTGACCGCATTTAAAAATGAAGGTTTGTGAAACATAAAATGGTTCGGAAAAAATAAGGCCGTCTGAAAGAAGGGTTAAGGTATTTGGCAAAAAAGGCAGGTTTGCCCATCATAAAAACAGATGCAAACAGGCAAAAATTGTCCATTTGCACCATGTATTTTCAGACGGCCTAAATCCAATGACTTCAGATCAAGCAACTTGACCATGTGAGTCATCAAATCCTTCAGGCCGTCTGAAAGAAACGGGCGGCTATGCCCGCGCCGAATTACTTGGCGGCATTAAACGCATCGCTTACCTGTTTGGAAGCATTCAGCAATTCTTGCGCGCCGCCGGCCGCCAAATAAGTTTCAGGAACAAGGTAAACCACCTGTCCTTTTTTCCATGCAGTTGTTTCGGCAACCAAAGGATTGTCCAAAACATCTTTCGCAGCCTGACCTTCTTCACCGATGGCCGCGCCGCGGTCCAAAACAAACAGCCAATCAGGGTTTTTCTCTTTCAGGTATTCAAAGCTGATAGGCTGGCCGTGGCTGCCTTCTTTAATCGATTCATCAACAGCGGGAACGCCGATGTCTTTATGCAACCAACCGCCCAAACGTGAGGAAGGGCCGAAAGCCGACATCTTACCGCCGTTGACCAATACCACCAAACCCTTGCCTTTGCCTTGCGCAGCAGTTTTCGCCGCTTCAAACGAAGCATCGATTTCCGCTTTCAGCTTGTCCGCTTCGGCCTGTTTGCCGAAGATTTGACCCAGTGCGTCGATGCGCTCTTTTGAGCTTTCTTTCAGATTGGCGGTTTCGGCGGTCATCTCGATGGTCGGTGCGATCTCGTTCAACTTGTCAAACGCTTTGGCTGCACGGCTGCCGATGATGATGAGCTGCGGTTTGTAAGCGTTGAGTGCTTCGTAGTCAGGCTCAAACTGCGTGCCGGCAGGTTTCGTGGTTTTGAAATATTCGTCCAAGTAGGGCAGGCGGTTTTTGTCGACGGACAAACCGGTTTTCACGCCCAGTTTGTTTAAAGTATCGAGCATGCCCAAATCGTAAACGGCGATACGCTCTGGATTTTGCGGCACTTTCGCATCGCCGCGAGCCGTTTTAATGGTCAGGCTTGCACCTTCGGTTTGTGCGGCAGAAGCGGAAGCAGTTTGCGCCTGATTGGAAGCAGAATCTTTTGGTGAACACGCACCCAAAGCGAGGGTGCAGCATACGGCTAAAGCGGTCAAACGTAACATAGAGTTTCTCTGTAGTCGGAAATAAAGTAAATCGAAATGATAACTTGTATCGGATTATAAAGCTAGATGCTGTCTGAAAACTTTTGTTTTCAGACGGCTTTTTCAAGCTGATTGCTTAGAAGCGGTAGTTTACACCCAAGCGGACATCGCGGCCGATACCCGGCAATGTTTCACCGCGTTGGCTGTGCGGATAGTAGAACTTGTTAAACACGTTGTTGACGGCAAAGTTGACATTGAGCGTGTCTTTGCCCAGAGGTTTCCAGTTGGCGAACACATCGTTCACGCCGTAGCCTTTGCGTTTGACCTCACCCTTGTCGCGAACCAATACCGAACCGGAGGCTTTTTGCAGGTAGCGTCCGCGCCAGCCGATTTCCAAATTCGGATTTTGGAAGCGGTAGGAGAGGGAAGTCGTCCAAGTACGGCCGGTCTGTACGGCAAACTCAGGGTTGGCACTTAACAGGTTTTCAGGATGGGTGTCGTAGATGCGCGGTTTGCTGTGGCTGACGCCGACTTTCGCCATCAGGCCGCCTGTACGGTAGGACGCACCCAGTTCGTAGCCTTGGTTTTTGATGTAGCCTGCATTGACGATTTCGCGTACGCCTGCAATCGGGTTGCCAGCAGCATCGTGGCGTTGTTGCGGACCTGCGACGGCATCTTTAATTTTTTGCCAGAAGTAGCTACCGTTGGCGGCAAAGTTGCCGTTGTTGTAGTTGAAGCCGATTTCGGTATTGCGGGCACGTTCGGCTTTGGTGCCGTCTGCAATCGACGTGATGGCGTTTCTACGTCCATGTTGACGCAGTGCATCGTAAAGACGCGGGCTGCGGGATGCGTAGTTGTGGCTGGCACTGAAACTCCAGTATTCATGTGGCTGCCAAATCACGCCGAAGCTCGGGTTGACTGTGCCGTCGGAAACGGATTTGCCGTCATGGGTTTTGATATCGAAATGGTCGTAGCGCAAGCCGCCTGTGAGGGTAAAGTCGCCGATGTCGTGGATGGCTTCAGCGTAAATACCGGCATCGCTTTTCTTCGGATTGCTCAAGGCTGAGCTGAAGAATACCGGCGGTTTGATTTCTTGATGACGGTAGTTGACGCCGTATTTAATCAATGTGTTTTCGCCAATGCGGCTGTCCAGATTGAAATTCGCGCCTTTGGTTTCGATAACGGTCGTACTCGGGCCGGGCAGGTTGCCTGCATAACCGTTTTTACTGTCATCGGCCGAATAGCGTTCATTTTTCATGAGGTAGGCGTTGGCGTCCAGTTTTTCGACAAAGCCCAAGTTGTTCGCTGTCCATGCCAAGTTGGTGTTGGAGAGGCTGGTTTCACGGTAGGTCGGGGCTTGGCGTTCCAAGGTCAGACGCGGGTTGTTAGTGGCGGTAAACTCTTCACGGACGGTACGGATGCCTCGGTGTTGATCATTCATGTGGCTTAACACTAAGCGGTGGTCGCCGAAGTTTGCGCCGATTTTGGCAAGATAGCTACGCTTGTCCAGCGCGCTGAATGGTACGGTTTTGCCGCCGTTGCTGTGTGTATAGCCTTTGCCGGGTTCATAATCTTTTTCATCGTTGCGGCTGTAAGAGAACAAGCCATCAAAGTTGCCCGCTTTGCCGAATACGCTTGCACCGTAGCTTACGCCGTCATTGCTGGCATAGCCGCTGTTGAGGCGCACACCCCAGTTTTTGTCCAAACCTTTGAGCAAGTCTTGGGCATCGACTGTTTTGGTAATAATCGCACCGTTGGTTGCGCCGATACCGGCAGATGCCGAACCTGCGCCTTTTTGTACAGAGACGATTTTGACCAGCGCAGGGTCGATGATGAAACGGCCTTGGTGATACAGTATTTGGCTGTCGGAATAGGCATTGTCTACCTTAATATCCACCGAGTTTTGACCCATGCCGCGCAAAGTCAGGTGTTGGGACGTGCCGTTGCCGCCGCCGAAATCGATGGCAGGTTCGTCTTTCAACAATCCGCGCAAATCGGTTGCCGTGCTTTCGTCTTTTTGTTGAAGGGTAACGATATTAGTTTTGATTTTGCTGCCTTGGCGGTCACCTTTTACGGTAACGGTATCAAGGGTAACGCTTTCTTTTGCTTCGTTTTCCGCGTGGGCAAAACCGGCGGCGAGTGCCATTGAAAGCAGGCTGAAGCGGAACAGGGGCGAAGTCATGGAAATTTCCTTCTGTTGGATAAGTTTCAGTTAATCGATAAATTATTTATTAATAATAATTTTTATTTATTTTAAAGCTAGGATATTATTTTGTAAAGGTGTGCATAGATTTGTGCCGATAGTGTCTGGTTTTTTGTTGATTGAAGTATGTGAAGCCCGCCGTCTGTAAAAGGTCGTCTGAAAATGTCTGCCTGCTTGATCAGCATTGAAAGTAGGGTGGTGATGGTGCGCAACCTGTTATGCCCGTTTTCAGACGACCCCACATAGAAAATTTTTACTTCTTCCCTTGAATTTATCGTGCCGAACCCTAATTTGCCGCTGTGTTAAGGTAAGTTTGTTGACAAACTTGCCGCCTTCTTTTTCAAACCGCATCTGCCGGATGAAGGCAGATGATTGTTTTCAAACTATTTATCGGAGCATAAAACATGACCATCCGTCCTTTACACGACCGCGTCGTCGTCAAACGCTTGGAAGCTGAAGAGAAAACCGCATCAGGCATCGTCTTGCCGGGCGCAGCCGCTGAAAAACCCGACATGGGCGAAGTTATCGCCGTGGGTGCAGGCAAAATCGGTAAAGACGGCAACCGCCGTCCGCTGGATGTTAAAGTCGGCGACAAAATCATCTTCGGCAAATACAGCGGTCAAACCGTAAAAGCCGACGGCGAAGAGCTGTTGGTTATGCGCGAAGAAGATATCTTCGGCATTGTGGAATAAGTCAGTTATTTAACGGAAAGGTAGCTAAGTATATGGAAGCATCTGTCGTTATAGAGAGATGTGTATCTACCGATAAAGCTATTGCTTTTATTGATGAGTTGAAAAATCCAAATATCAAAGAACCCAGAATATGGAAAGAACTTGTAGATAATTCTTTTGAAATAGATTTTCCTTTTTTTAAAACGAAAATAGTGGTATTGCCAGAAGATAAAAATATTTTCACTCGAGTAATTCGTATTGAAAGAGCGACTAATTCAAGCTTTGATAATGAAAAGTTTGTGGAAATTTTTCTGGAATATCTTGATAACTAACTTTATTAAATGAGGATTTAATAACATGGCAGCAAAAGACGTACAGTTCGGTAACGAAGTCCGCCAAAAAATGGTCAGCGGCGTGAACACTCTGGCAAACGCCGTCCGCGTAACCTTGGGCCCTAAAGGCCGCAACGTAGTGGTTGACCGCGCATTCGGCGGCCCACACATCACTAAAGACGGCGTTACCGTCGCTAAAGAAATCGAACTGAAAGACAAATTCGAAAACATGGGCGCGCAAATGGTGAAAGAAGTCGCCTCCAAAACCAACGACGTAGCGGGCGACGGTACCACTACCGCCACCGTACTGGCACAAGCCATCGTAGCCGAAGGCATGAAATACGTTACCGCCGGCATGAACCCGACCGACCTGAAACGCGGTATCGACAAAGCCGTCGCCGCTTTGGTTGAAGAGCTGAAAAACATCGCCAAACCTTGCGACACTTCCAAAGAAATTGCCCAAGTCGGCTCAATTTCCGCCAACTCCGACGAACAAGTCGGCGCGATTATTGCCGAAGCGATGGAAAAAGTCGGCAAAGAAGGCGTGATTACCGTTGAAGACGGCAAATCTTTGGAAAACGAATTGGATGTCGTCGAAGGTATGCAGTTCGACCGCGGCTACCTGTCCCCTTACTTCATCAACGACGCGGAAAAACAAATCGCTGCGCTGGACAATCCGTTTGTATTGCTGTTCGACAAAAAAATCAGCAACATCCGCGACCTGCTGCCTGTTTTGGAACAAGTAGCAAAAGCCAGCCGTCCGCTCTTGATTATCGCTGAAGACGTAGAAGGCGAAGCCTTGGCGACTTTGGTGGTGAACAACATCCGCGGCATCCTGAAAACCGTTGCCGTTAAAGCTCCGGGCTTCGGCGACCGCCGCAAAGCCATGTTGCAAGACATCGCCATCCTGACCGGCGGCACCGTGATTGCCGAAGAAGTCGGCCTGTCTTTGGAAAAAGCCACTTTGGAAGACTTGGGTCAAGCCAAACGCATCGAGATCGGTAAAGAAAACACCACCATCATCGACGGCTTCGGCGACGCTGCCCAAATCGAAGCGCGTGTTGCCGAAATCCGCCAACAAATCGAAACCGCAACCAGCGATTACGACAAAGAAAAACTGCAAGAGCGCGTTGCCAAACTGGCCGGCGGCGTGGCAGTGATCAAAGTCGGTGCCGCTACCGAAGTCGAAATGAAAGAGAAAAAAGACCGCGTGGAAGACGCGCTGCACGCTACCCGTGCAGCCGTTGAAGAAGGCGTGGTTGCAGGTGGCGGCGTAGCCTTGTTGCGTGCCCGTGCTGCTTTGGAAAACCTGCACACCGGCAATGCCGACCAAGACGCAGGCGTACAAATCGTATTGCGCGCCGTTGAGTCTCCTCTGCGTCAAATTGTTGCCAACGCAGGCGGCGAACCTAGCGTGGTGGTGAACAAAGTGTTGGAAGGCAAAGGCAACTACGGTTACAACGCAGGCTCCGGCGAATACGGCGACATGATCGAAATGGGCGTACTCGACCCTGCTAAAGTAACCCGTTCTGCGCTGCAACACGCCGCATCCATCGCTGGCCTGATGCTGACCACAGACTGTATGATCGCTGAAATCCCTGAAGAAAAACCTGCTATGCCTGATATGGGCGGCATGGGTGGTATGGGCGGCATGATGTAAGGCCGTCTGAAACCTTCAGACAAAAAGCAAAACCGCACGGCAAGCAGCCGTGCGGTTTTTTATTTGCAGTAGAGGCATGAGATGGTGAGGAGAATGCCATGATTTACAGAGAAATAAGGGTAGCCAGTTCTATTGAATCAGAAGCAATCAAATAAACTTCATCATCAAAAAAGGCCGTCTGAAACTTTATTTTGCGTTTCAGACGGCCTGCTTAATGATCTAAACCGTTACTTTTTGCTCGAACGGCTGTATCGGACAGCTTGAGACAAGATTTCTTCAATTTCTATCCACATAATGCCTCCTTACAGCAAACCAGGTTGACCTAAAGCCGGGTCGTTAGCTCGTGCCGCTTGGGCATCTTCTACAGTCAGTCCAAGAGCTTTGGCTACGCCTTCGCCGTAGGCGGGGTCGCAACGGTGGCAGTTGCGGATGTGGCGGTATTTGATGAAGTCGGGGGCGTCGCCCATAGCGGCGGCGGTGTTGTCGAACAAAGCCTGTTTCTGTGCGTCGCTCATCAGATTGAACAAGGCGCGCGGTTGGCTGAAATAGTCGTCATCGTCTTGGCGGTAGTCCCAGTGCGCTGCGTCGCCGTTGATTTTCAAGGGCGGTTCGGCGAAGTCGGGCTGCTCCTGCCATTGGCTGAAGCTGTTGGGTTCGTAGTGCGGCAGGCTGCCGTAGTTGCCGTCGGCGCGGCCTTGTCCGTCGCGCTGGTTGCTGTGGACGGGACAACGCGGGCGGTTGACGGGGATTTGGCGGAAGTTTACGCCCAGGCGGTAACGTTGCGCGTCGGCGTAATTGAACAAACGGGCTTGCAGCATTTTGTCGGGGCTGGCGCCGATACCGGGAACAAGGTTGCTCGGTGCGAAGGCGGATTGTTCCACATCGGCGAAGAAGTTTTCGGGATTGCGGTTCAACTCAAATTCGCCCACTTCAATCAGTGGATAGTCTTTTTTCGGCCAAACTTTGGTCAGGTCGAAAGGATGATACGGCACTTTTTCCGCATCGGCTTCAGGCATGATTTGGATGTACATCGTCCATTTCGGAAACTCGCCGCGTTCGATGGCTTCGTACAGGTCGCGCTGATGGCTTTCGCGGTCGTCGGCGATGATTTTTGCGGCTTCTTCGTTAGTCAGGTTTTTAATCCCTTGCTGGCTGCGGAAATGGAATTTCACCCAAAAACGCTCGCCCGCTTCGTTCCAGAAGCTGTAAGTATGCGAACCAAAGCCGTGCATATGGCGGTAGCTGGCGGGGATGCCGCGGTCGCTCATGACGATGGTGACTTGGTGCAGGGCTTCGGGCAGCAGCGTCCAGAAGTCCCAGTTGTTTGTGGCAGAACGCATATTGGTACGCGGGTCGCGTTTGACGGCTTTATTTAGGTCGGGGAATTTACGCGGGTCGCGCAGGAAGAACACGGGCGTGTTGTTGCCGACCATATCCCAGTTGCCTTCTTCGGTATAGAACTTCAATGCAAAGCCACGGATGTCGCGTTCCGCATCTGCTGCGCCGCGCTCGCCTGCCACGGTGGTGAAACGGGCGAACATCTCGGTTTTCTTGCCGACTTCGCTGAAGATTTTGGCGCGGGTGTATTTTGTGATGTCGTGTGTTACGGTAAACGTACCGAACGCGCCTGAACCTTTGGCGTGCATACGGCGTTCGGGGATGACTTCGCGCACGAAGTCGGCGAGTTTTTCATTCAGCCACAAATCCTGCGCCAGCAGAGGGCCGCGCGGACCGGCAGTCAGGCTGTTTTGATTGTCGGCAACGGGCGCGCCGTTGTTCATGGTCAGGTGGGTAACAGGGCATTTAGAGACGGTCATGATGATTTCCTTTGCAAAATGGTCAGTGATTTATAAAACGATTTGCCGAAAAGCATATTCGTAGCCGGTTTCTTGACTCTCATAAATTTCTTGTATCGACATTTGTTTTTCCTTTTGTTTAAGCTATGAAAAGAACTATACAGAAAGGTTTTGACTATTGGAACTATGACTTCAATTTAATATTGTTATTATTAATTGAAATTTTATTTTTGTTAGATTTTTATTATCGAATAAACATGTTAAACAAAAAGGTCGTCTGAAACTGTTTTCAGACGACCTTTTTGTATCTCCGTTCGCATTAAAGCTTGCGCATCATCATCATGAAATATGCGCCGCCTATGAGCGTGGCCATCATTCCGGCGGGGACTTCGTAAGGGAACATTACCTGCCTGCCCAGCCAGTCGGCCGTCATCATAACCGATGCGCCGATGAGTGCGGCGGCAGCAAGTTGCTGTTTGGGCAGGCGTGCGCCGAGCATACGGGCCAGATGCGGCGCAAGTAGTCCGACGAAGCTCAAGGGGCCGATAAGCAGTGTGGATAAGGCGGTTAACGCTGCGCTTGAGACGATCAGCACCAGCCGTGCGAGGGGGACGTTGATGCCGACGGAGCGGGCGATTGTTGCGTTCAGGCTGAGCAGTCCGAGCCAGCGTTGCAGCGTGAGGATGAGGAGGAGCGAGGCGGCGGCGAGGAGGCTGACGGTAAGGGCGGATTCGGGCGTTGCCTGATAGGTCGAACCTGACATCCACAATAAAAGCAGTTGTACGCGGAAATCGCCGGTTGCCATCCAAATGCGGATGGCGGCATCGGCGAGTGCGGCCAGCGCCATGCCGGTAAGCAGGATTTTTTCGGGAGTAAATCCGTTTTTGCGGTTGAACAGCATCAACAGCCCCAAGGATACGAGAGCGGAAACGATACCTGTCAGCCAAAACCAGCCGCTGCCCGAGGTAATGCCGAACAGCATCACTACCGACATCGCGCCGAATGCCGTTCCAGAGCTGATGCCCAAGAGTTCGGGTCCCGCCATCGGGTTTTGCGTCAGCCTTTGCAGTATGACGCCGGTCAACGCGAGCATGGTGCCGGTGGCGGCGGCGAGCAGCACGCGCGGGTAGCGGAATACGAAATATTCCGGGTCTATGGTCAGGCGCAGGGTTTCGTCATAGCGTCCGACCGTAAACGCCAATACCGATACGGCGACGGCGATAAGCAGCAGAAAACGCAATAGGCGCGGGACGTGCGGCGCGGCGGTTGAAATATTGGAGGTTGTCTGAAACGAAGGACGCGGAGGTGCTTTCGCCGTCAGCCACAACAAAAGCGGCGCGCCGACGAGGGCAGTTACAGCGCCGGCGGGCAGATCGGTGCCGCGGTAGTGTTTCAGCAGCATCAGGCCGTTGTCCGTCAGCATCAAAAGCAGTGCGCCGACGATGAAGGAACAAATCAGGCGCATGGACAGCGTGCGTACGCCCATTTGCCGCACCAGCGTCGCCGCCGCCAATCCGACAAAGCCCATCATGCCGACAAAGCCGACCACGCCCGCACTCAAAAATGCAGCAACCGCCAAAGACAGCAGACGGATTTTCTTCACCGGTATGCCTGCCGATTCCGCCTGCGTGTCGCCCAGGCTCATGATGTTTAACGGTTTGATTAAAAAGGCGGTAAGTATGGCGGCAACGGCAATCCGCCACAAAAGCCCCAACGTATCGCGCCAACTGTCCTGCACCAGGGAGCCGCTGCCCCACTGCATCACGCCGCGCGTCTCTTCGCTGAAAAACAGCATCACGATACCGGTGAGGGAACCCAGATACAGGCTGACCACCAAACCCGCCAGCACGACGCTGAGCGGTTGCAGGGCGCGCCGTGCCGACAGCCGCAATACCACACCCAAAGCCGCCGCTGCGCCGGCAAACGCCACGGCGGACGTGCCGTAGGCAAGGAAGGAAGGGGCAAACACGGTCGCCGCCACCAAAGCCGCCTGCGCGCCGCTGCTGACTGCCAGTGTACTGTCGGATGCGAGCGGATTGCGCATTAACTGCTGCATCAGCATGGTCGCCATCGCCGTACTGCCTCCCGCGAGCAGCGCCATCGCCATGCGGGGCAGGGTGTTGTTCTGCACCATCAGTGCATCCAAAGGCAGGCTGTCGGGACGGTCAAACAGCCGCAGCCACGGCAGCGTCCATTCCAGCTTCAATATCCAAAACGCCGTCAGCGCACACGATATTGCCAACGCGGCGGCAAGGATAGGCAGGGGTCGTCTGAAAATCTTTACCATGAGGCTTCCTTTTGTGTGGACGGGTTTTCAGACGACATCGAACGCATCAGTTGCAAAGTGAAATGTTGCATGGACGGCAGTGCGCCGTAGCTCCACGACGGCTCGAAGATGCGGCGGTTTGCAGGGCGGCAGAACGGCAGGCGTTGCCAAAGCGCGCTTTTTTCGAGCGTTGCACGTGTATTTTGAGGATGCGGTTTGACGATGATTAGCAGCGTGTCCGGCGGTAGCTTTGCCAAATCTAAAAGCGTGATGTTTTCGAAACCCCATTCGTTGCTTTTGCCCGTCCAGGCATTGTTCAGCCCCAATTTGTCGAACACGGCCTGAAACAGCGAAGTCTTGCCGTAAATCCGCAAATGCCGCCCGTCGACAAACTGCACCACCGCAAACGGGCGGCCGCGATATGCCGAAAGCGCGGGTTTGGCGCGGGCAAACAGGTTTTCCGTACCGGCAATCAGCTTTTCGGCAGCGGCAGGGTCGCCGATGATTTTACCCAGCCTGCGCGTGGCTTCGACCGTGTGGGCATATTCGATGCCTTTTGCCGTGCCGAAATCCACTTCGCGTACCGGGGCGATTTTTTCAAACTGGGACTTGGCGGCGGCATACCAGGAAGATTGCACGAAAAAATCAGGTTTTATCTGATACAGCCGCTCCAAATTCGGCTGGAAGCGCAGCCCCGCTTCCTTGACGGCAGCGGGCAGCGGCGGATGGTTCACCCAGGTATCGTACACGCGGCGGTCGGCAACGCTGACGGGCGGATGCCCCATCGCCGTCAGTGTTTCGGCGACCGTCCAGTCCGAAGTTGCCACGCGCGGTGCGGCGGGTGCAGGCAGGGAAAACAGGAGGGCTGCGGTAAAAAACAGCCGTGCGGCAAGGCGGGGAATGTCGTCTGAAAAGCGGTGGGACATGAGCTTGGAAGGTCTTTCGGTTTTTGAATAAAGGGTCGTCTGAAACATATCGGATACAGGTATTCCACAATGGTCTGTGATGTCATCCGGTTTGGATTCGGGCGGTGGATTTTATGGTCGGAACTTATGCGGCGGGACGGTTTGCCTGCGTCAAGGCAATGCCACGGGGCGGCCGTTTTCAGGATGGGCGATGATGTTCATATCGACGCTGTAAATGTCTTTCAACACTTCTGCGGTCATAATGTCGGTGGGTTTGCCCGTTTTTAATAGCCGTCCCTGTTTGAGCGCGACCAGTTCATCGCAATACTGCGCCGCCAGATTAATGTCGTGGATGACGATGATGACGCCCAAACCCAAATTGCGAGACAGCTTGCGCACCAGTGCCATCACGTCGATTTGGTGGGCGATGTCTAAAGCGGCAAGCGGTTCGTCCAGCAGCAAAAAGCGGCTTTGCTGCGCCAGGCACATCGCCAGCCAGACGCGCGAACGTTCGCCGCCCGACAGCGTATCGACGATTTGATCGGCAAATTTTTCCGTATGCGTCAGCCGCAACGCCTGTTCCACCGCCTGTCTGTCCGCATCGTTCGTGCGCCCTAAAAGCCCGCTCCAGGCATAACGCCCCATCATAACCAGCTCGCGCGCGGTCAGCGCGGTAGCGGCGGGCAGTTGCTGCGGAAGATAGGCGACTTCTTTGGCGTATGCGCGGGCGGAATAGGCGCGTATTTCTTTGTCGTTCAGCAATATCCTGCCGCCTGCAGGTTCATGCTGGCGGGTGAGCAGTTTCAACAGCGTGGACTTGCCCGAGCCGTTATGACCGATGAGGCCGTACACGCGGTTAGGGGAAAAGTTGACGCTGATGTCGTGCAGCAGCGAGCGGCCGGGTATGGAGAAGGTGGCGTTTTGGATTTGGAACACGTTTCAGGCGACCTTTTAGTGGGTTTGACGTTATTCGGAGAAAGCGGCGGCGCAGCAAAATCCATTGCCCGTTGTCGGTGCCAATGCCGCAAAGGCGGAGTTTTACGGCGGTTGTCCGAAAGCGTAGGGCAAAGTCGGACGCCCCAGGCTCCAAGGTCGTCTGAAAACGTTTCAGACGACCTTTGGACCGTTGGAGGCCGTTTGCCGCCCGTCCCTTAAAAATCGACCGAAGCCGACAGGGTGAAGCTGCGCGGTGCGCCGGCGTTCAGGTAGCCGCTGTTAGGGTATCCGCCGACGGATGCCCAGTATTTCTTGTTGGCAACATTATCGAGGCGGGCGCGGAAGGTGGCTTCGTGCCTGCCGATTTGGGTGTGGTAGCGCGCGCCGATGTCGAAGCGCGTCCAGCCGCCGACTTTAAGCGTATTGGCCGCATCGGCGTAGGAAGAACCGGTGTAAACCATGCGTCCGTCAAATGCCAAACCTTGCACTTTCGGCACTTCCCATTCCAAGCCAATGTTGGCTTGGGTTTTAGCCGCGCCGATGGTGCGTTTGCCGTCAGTTAAAGATGAGCCGGTAGATTTCTGCTTGGCATCGAGCAGGGTAATGCCGCCCAAGAGCCTCACACCTTGTGCGACTTCCCCGTAAACGGTGATTTCCGCGCCCCGGTGGCGGTCTTTGCCTTCGGAGGTGAAGCGGGCGGTGTTGTTGCTTTCGGCAACGTAAAGCGAACGCGGTTTGTCGGTGTGGAACAGGGCCAATCCCGCGCCGAAGCCGTTGGCTTCAAATTTCGTGCCGATTTCTTTTTGTTTGGAAACATAGGGTTTGAGCGATTCGCCGGTATTGCTGACGGCGTAGACCCGGCCGTTGATGGAGGCAGTCGAGCCTGCAGTCGCGCCTTGTCCCAGGCTTTCGATGTAGTTGCCGTACACCGACCAATTCGGCGTGATGCGGTACACCGCGCCGGCGGCGGGACTGAGGCGCGATTTTTTGTAATTTTCGGTTTGCGCGCCTGTATTATAGGCGTAAGCCTTGTTATGCACCTGCTGCCAGCGCGCACCGAGCATGAATTGCAGGCGTTTGTCCCAAAGGCTGAAGGTGTCACCCAAGGCGAAGCTGGTCAGGCGTGTTTTGCCGGTAACAGCAGGATTGCCCATGTCGTTGCCCGAATACAGCGGGTTGGCGGCTGCGGGTTGCGGATAGCGGGACGGGTTGTAGAGGTTGGTCGTATATTGGTTGCCCCAATCCATGATGTAAGCGTTTTTGCGCGAGGATTGGAACCGGTTGGCGGCGGCGGTCCATTCGTGCTCTACCGCGCCCGTATTGAATTTGCCGCGCAAACCGATTTCGCCCGTGTCGATTTTATCCTTACGCGCGTTGTCGAAGCGGTAAATCGATCCGTCGCCGTTGACATTGCCGACAGTCAGGTTTGCCAGAGAATTGTTTTCCTTGCTGCGGCGGAAGCCGTAGGCGGCGTAGGCAGTTAGGTTGTCGTTGAAATCGTATTCGCCGCGCATTGTGCCGAACCAGTCGCGCTCGTTGGAATACGTCCACGGCTGCGCCCAGTTGGACGAGGCATCAGGCGCGGTCGGCACGGCGGTCAGGCCTGACAGGGTAACATTGGTACGCGTGGCTTTGAGCTTGTTGTCCTGCCAGCCCAAATCGGCGGACAGGCGGGCATTTTCATTGCGCCAGTCTAGGCCGACATTGACCAGGCTGAGTTTGGACTTTTCGTCGTCTATTGCGGTTTTGCCGTTATGGTGCGCCGCATTGACGCGCACGCCGAATTCCTGATTTTGTCCGAAACGGCGCGCCACGTCCGCCGCCAAACCACCGCGTTTTCCCGCGCCGTAATTGGCAGTCAGCCGGTTCAATCCTTCATTGGACGCGCGTTTGGGTAATACGGATACCGTGCCGCCGATATTGTTGCCGCCCGGCGCCATGCCGTTTAAGAAGGCGGATGCGCCGCGCTGGACTTCCACGCGTTCGAAAAGTTCGGTGGCGATGTATTGGCGCGGCAGGATGCCGTAAAGGCCGTTGTACATGGTATCGTCCGATTCGGCGGCAAAGCCGCGTATGAAATACGCTTCCTGAAAATTGCCGTAACCGCGCGCAACGCGGACGGTCGGGTCGTTTTGCAGTACGTCGCCGACGCTGCGCGCATGTTTGTCCTGAATCAGCCTATTGGTGTAAGCAGTATTGGAGAACGGCGATTCTAGGTTTTTTTATTGCCCAAAATACCCACGCGGCTGCCGCGCGCCACCTGTCCGCCTTTAAATGCAGGAATCAAACCGCCCTTGGATGCGTCCGCGCTGGCGGTTACGGTGATGGTTTCGAGTTCGGAGATTTCTCGGTCTTGGGGTTCGTCTGAGGCAAATGCCGCCGAAACGGCAAGGAGGGAGAGGCTGAGGATGCTGAGTCTGGAAGCGGGCTTAGTCATTTGTATTTTCTTTCAAAAGTCGATCGTAACGGTTAATTTTAAAAGAAAATTAATTTTATTTCAAAAAAAAATAAATAAATAATAAAAGGTTGTCTGAAACTGTTTTCAGACGACCTTTTGACTGAATGGCTATCAACTTTACCGTTTACGCCGCATCGTACAAACCGCGCACCACCCTGCCGATGGCGGCAATGCCTTTTCCCAGCGTTTCCGCGTCCTGCGCAATGCTCATGCGGATGCACTCGTGCGCGTGCGGATAGTCTTGCCTATCGATGCCGACAAAGAAATGCTCGCCCGGAATAATCAGCGTACCTTCGGCTTTGAGCATTTCGTACAGAGTTTGCGACGAAACGGGCAGGTTTTCAAACCAGAGCCACAAGAAAATCGCACCTTCAGGCTTGTGGATTTTCAACGGATACGCGCCCAATTCGCGTTTGAGCAGGGAAACCGCCGTTTGTGCCTGCTGACGGTAAAACGGCTGAATCACTTCATCGGCCAGCTGTTTCAGACGGCCGTCGTTCAACAGCGGAGCCGCAATCGCCGCGCCGAAACGGGTTGGCGACAAATTCACAATCGCATTCAAACTGCTGACGGCTTTGACCACTTCCGGCGCGGCGACAATAATGCCGGTACGCACGCCGGGCAGGCCGATTTTAGAAAGGCTGAAGCAGAGGATGATGTTTTCGTGCCAGTTGAGCGTCACATCACTATAAATAATATTCGGGAACGGCATTCCGTAAGCGTTGTCGATAATCAGCGGAATCCCGTGTTCCTGCGCCAAAGCGTCCAAACGCGCCATCTCGCCGTCGGTCAACACATTGCCGGTCGGGTTGGTCGGGCGCGAACAGCAAATCGCACCGATTTTGCCCTCTTTCAATTCAGACAGGCTCTCCAGCGCGTCAAAGTCCACGCGGTATTTGAAGAAGCCTGCGTCGCCTTAAAAAAGGCCGTCTGAAACTTTATTTTGTGTTTCAGACGGCCTTATTTTTAGTCAAAACAGAGGATTATTTATCCAGTTTGGCTTTGCGTTCTTCCAGCCAGTGTTCCAAGTAGTGGATGCTGACGCCGCCTTTTTGGAAGCCTGGGTCACTGAACAAGTCGCGGTGCAGCGGCGTATTGGTTTTGATGCCGGTAATCGCCAGCTCATCGAGGGCAACACGCATTTTGGCCATGGCTTGGTCGCGGTCTTTACCGACGACACAGACTTTGCCGATCAGGCTGTCGTAGTAAGGAGGGATGCGGTAGCCTTGGTAAATATGGCTGTCGACGCGGACGCCGAAGCCGCCGGGCAGGTGGCAGCTTTCAATCAGGCCCGGGCTTGGAATGAAGTTGTATGGATCTTCGGCATTGATACGGCATTCAAACGCGTGGCCTTCGACTTGAATGTCTTCCTGTTTGTATTGCAACGGTAGACCGGATGCGATGCGTAATTGCTCTTGGACGATGTCCACGCCGGTGATGAGCTCGGTAACCGGATGCTCAACCTGAACGCGAGTGTTCATCTCGATAAAGAAGAATTCGCCGTCTTCGTACAGGAATTCAAACGTACCTGCGCCGCGATAGCCGATGCGTTTGCAAGCGTCGGCACAGGCTTTGCCGATTTTGGCGCGTTCTTCTTCAGTGATGAACGGAGCCGGTGCTTCTTCGATGACTTTTTGGTGGCGGCGCTGCATGGAGCAGTCGCGCTCTGCAAGGTAGATGGCGTTGCCGTGTTCGTCGGCAATCACTTGGATTTCGACGTGGCGCGGACGCTGTAGATAGCGTTCCATGTAAACCATCGGGTTGCCGAATGCCGCGCCTGCTTCGGCTTTGGTCATTTCAACAGACTGGAGGAGGTCTTCTTTTTTCTCGACGACGCGCATACCGCGACCGCCGCCGCCGCCGGAGGCTTTGATAATGACGGGATAACCGACTTTATCGGCAATTTTCAGGATTTCTTCACCGTCGTCTGGCAATGCGCCTTCAGAGCCGGGAACGCAAGGCACGCCGGCTTCGATCATGGCGTGTTTGGCGGATACTTTGTCGCCCATCAGACGGATGGTGTCGGCTTTAGGGCCGATGAAGACAAAGCCGGATTGTTCGACTTGTTCGGCAAAATTGGCGTTTTCGGCGAGGAAGCCGTAGCCGGGGTGGATACCGTCGGCTTCGGTTACTTCGGCAGCAGCAATGAGGGCGGGAATGTTGAGGTAGCTTTGTGCGGATGCGGCAGGGCCGATGCACACGGATTCGTCGGCGAGTTTGACGTGCAGGCTGTCTTTGTCGGCTTCGGAATGGACGGCGACGGTGGCGATACCCATTTCACGGCAGGCACGCAGGACGCGCAGGGCGATTTCGCCCCGGTTGGCGATCAATACTTTTTTCAGCATGATAATCTTTCCGGATGGTTCAGACGGCCTATTGGCGGCCGCCTAATGCGTTGCGGATTTTTTGGTCGGTTTTGTATTGGCTCAAGGCGTAAACCGACCACATGGCTGCCGGTATCCAGCCAACCAGCGTACATTGCAGAGTCAGACAGATGATGCCTGCAAACGGACGGCCGATGGTGAAAAACTGCAACCAAGGCAAGAAAATAGCCAAAATCAGACGCATGGTTTGTCCTTAATGAACAGAAAAAGGAATTTCAGACGGCCTTAAAGATAAAGGCCGTCTGAAAAAACGGATTATTCAATGATGAAGAGCGGCTCGCCGTATTCGACCGGAGTACCGTTTTCAACCAGAATTTCTTTAACGACACCGGATTTCTCGGCTTCGATTTCGTTCATCAGCTTCATGGCTTCGATGATGCACAAAGTATCGCCGGCTTTTACTTGTTTACCTACTTCAACGAAAGCGGCGGCGTTCGGGCCGGGAGCGCGATAGAACGTACCTACCATAGGCGATTTTTGCGCGTTGGACAAATCGCGAGCGGCAGGGGCTGCGGCTGGAGCGGCTGCGGCCGGAGCAGCAGCAACAGGGGCGGCAACCGGAGCGGCTGCGGCAGGTGCCGGAGCAGCATAAATAGGCGCTGCGGCGGCAGTAGTACGCGTAATGCGGACTTTTTCTTCGCCTTCGGTAACTTCAATTTCTGCAATGCCTGATTCTTCGACCAAATCAATCAGTTTTTTTAATTTACGCAAATCCATTGCTTTTCCTTTTTAGCGCGGCATAAAGTGCATATTGGGTATGCGCCGCTGTGGTTTTAGATGATTTCCTGAGACGTCGGAAGGCAGGTTTGCCATCCGGCGTTTAAATAATGTCGGAACAGGGCGGAGCCTGAGAAATGAATCTGGTTATTTTCCCGAACTTGTCGGTAAATGTCCAGTAAAAGATAGAAAAAAGGCGTTTTTCGGCGAAAAAAGAAAGGAACGCTGATTTTCGTTAAAAAGTGATTTTTTCAAGAGCGTTTATTCTAATTTATTGGTTTTTCGACAAAACATGCCGTCTGAAAACCAACTTTGCGCGTATAATGGCGCCTGTTTTTTTAAAGTATGCACGACAATGGATATTTCCGATTTTGATTTTGAATTGCCCGAAAAACTGATTGCTCAGCATCCTCCGGAAGTGCGCGGCAGTAGCAGGCTTCTGGTTGCCTTGCCTACATTGCCGATTGAAGACAAACATTTCGGCGATTTACCCGATTATGTCGCACCGGGCGATGTGCTGGTGTTTAACAATACCAAAGTGATGAAGGCACGCCTGTTCGGCCAAAAAGCCAGTGGCGGAAAAATCGAAGCCCTGATTGAGCGGGTATTGGACGCGCATACCACATTGGCGCATATCCGCTCGTCCAAATCGCCGAAGCCGGGTACAGAATTGATTTTTGAAGGCGATATCCGTGCCGTCATGATGGAACGTGCGGAAGAATTGTTTTGCCTGAAATTTGAAGGCGAGCAAACCGTTTACGAACTTTTAGAGCAAAACGGCCATTTGCCCTTGCCGCCTTATATCGAACGCGCGGCCGATGATGAAGACGACAGCCGCTATCAGACCGTGTACGCCAAATATCAAGGCGCAGTGGCCGCGCCGACGGCAGGTTTGCACTTTACCGATGAGTTGTTGGGCCGTCTGAAAGCCAAAGGCGTAGAAACCGCAGAAGTAACCTTGCACGTCGGTGCCGGCACATTCCAACCCGTGCGCGTCGATAAAATTGAAGAACACAAAATGCACAGCGAGTGGTTTGACGTACCGGCCGAGACCGTTGCCGCCGTTGAAGCCGCCAAAGCGCGCGGCAATAAAGTATGGGCAGTGGGCACAACCTCCATGCGCGCCTTGGAATCCGCCGCACGCGAAACAGGCCGTCTGAAAGCCGGTCGCGGCGATACCGATATTTTTATTACGCCGGGCTACCGCTTCAATGTTGCCGACCGATTGATTACCAACTTCCACCTACCCAAATCAACCTTGCTGATGCTCGTCAGCGCGTTTTCGGGCATGGAACATATCCGCAGCGTTTACCGCCATGCCGTGGAACAGGAATACCGCTTTTTCAGCTATGGTGATGCGATGATTTTGGGGAAAGCGGAATAAAGCGGAAATGGATTGGAGCGTTTCAAACTGGTTATTTGGGATTGTCCCGAATCCGAATCATCAGTTGAAACGTTCTACTAGAATACGCGGCTTAAGTAAGTTGCCTAAGAGTCAAATTAATGGATGAGAAAAAAAATAGATTTTTTGCTGTATAGCGTACCGGAAAATGTGGACTATACGACGATTCCAGAAGAGCTTGACTTGGAGGATGTGCCACAAGAGAGGATAGATGGATTAATCGAATTGCTATCCAATGAAAAAGAGGTATTGCAATTTGATTCAGCACGCCTGCTTGCTCACTGGGGTATTGATGAAGGCTTTGATACTTTGGTTTTGATGTTTGAGAAAGGGGATACAGAGGGAATGATTGATCATCGTTTACATGGTTATGATGATACAGATCGGCATATCTTGTCTGCTTTTATCAGTTACTGGGCATCTAAAGCAGATCAGAGTCAGCAAAAAGGTGATGATGCACGTCAGAAAATCTTTCCTCCTGTGGCTAGAATTATTCGTAAAGCATCATCGGCAGATTTTTCTATCAGTGAGTTGTTTTGGCTGGTCACGAAAATGCAGTTTATAGAGTATGTGCCGCTCGTTAAGGAGTATCTACAGCATATTATTGACTATCCAAGTAAACGGTATTGGGAAATCCATGATACTGTAAAATCATTATTAGAAATAGAACCGCAATTTATTCATGATTTACTTGAAAGTAAAAACAAAAAATTATCGGACTTTGGATTATAAAAAGAATATTGTGAATAAAATAAAAAACAAAAAGGCCGTCTGAAAATCGTTTTTCAGACGGCCTTTTATCTTTCCATGCTTAGGCGTCGATGTTTTGTGCCAGCAGGGCGTTGTTTTCGATGAAGGCGCGGCGCGGTTCGACTTCGTCTCCCATCAGGGTGACGAACACTTCGTCGGCGGCGATGGCGTCTTCGATGCGGACTTTCAGGAGGCGGCGGACGGTAGGATCCATCGTGGTTTCCCAAAGTTGTTCTGGGTTCATCTCGCCCAAGCCTTTGTATCGTTGGATGGACATGCCTTTTTGGGCAACGCTCATCAAGATATCCAAAGCGGCTTCAAAGCTGTCGATGTCGTATTCGTTGTCGCCTTTGTAGAGCTTCGCCCCTTTTCCGACCATGCCTTTGAGTGCGGCGGCGGTTTGGGTAAGGGTTTGATAGGCTTTGCTGTTGAGGAACTTAGGTTCGAGGTAGCTCACCATCACATTGCCGTGCAGCTTGCGTGTGATTTTGATGAACTGGTGTCCTTCGTGGCCTTCGATGCGTTCGAGCGCGACTTCTTTTTCGTCCAAGAGGCCGCTCAATTCGGCAACGGCGCGGTCTGCGCTTTCTGCGGTGCTGAGATCGACCGGCGAAGCGTGCAGCATGGCGTGCAGGACGAGTTCGTCAATGATGCGGCTTTCTTGCTCGATGACGGTTTTGGCCAACAGGAATTGTTTGGCGGTATCGGCAAGCTCTTCGCCTTCGATGGTGCGGCCGTCTGAAACGATTTTGGCTTTTTCCAAGGCCAAACCGAGCAGCCATTGGTCTTTTTCCAATTCGTCTTTGAGATAACGCTCTTGTTTGCCGTATTTGGCTTTGTACAAAGGCGGCTGGGCGATGTAGATGTAGCCGCGTTCGACCAACTCGGGCATTTGGCGGTAGAAGAAGGTCAGGAGCAGGGTGCGGATGTGCGCGCCGTCCACGTCGGCATCGGTCATGATGATGATGCGGTGGTAGCGCAGTTTTTCGGCATTGAATTCTTCTTTGCCGATGCCTGCGCCCAAAGCGGTAATCAGCGTGGCGACTTCTTGGCTGGCCAGCATTTTTTCAAAACGTGCTTTTTCGACGTTCAAAATCTTACCTTTGAGCGGCAAAATCGCTTGGAATTTGCGGTCGCGGCCCTGCATGGCGGAACCGCCTGCGGAGTCGCCCTCGACGAGGTAGAGTTCGGACAGGGCAGGGTCTTTTTCTTGGCAGTCGGCGAGTTTGCCCGGCAGGCCCAAACCGTCCATCACGCCTTTGCGGCGGGTAATTTCGCGGGCTTTTCGTGCGGCTTCGCGCGCGCGGGCGGCATCGACGATTTTGCTGGTGATGATTTTGGCTTCGGTTGGGTTTTCTTCAAGGAAGTCGGTCAGGGCTTGGTTGATGACTTCGTTGACAACGGGGCCGATTTCGCTGGAAACCAGTTTATCCTTGGTTTGCGATGAGAATTTCGGATCGGGCAGTTTGACGGACAACACGCAGGTCAGGCCTTCGCGCATATCGTCGCCGGCGGTTTCCACTTTAGCTTTTTTGGCGACTTCGTTGGCTTCGATATAGTTGTTGATGGTACGGGTCATCACTTGGCGTAATGCGGTCAGGTGCGTACCGCCGTCGCGTTGCGGAATGTTGTTGGTAAAACATTGCACGCTTTCTTGGTAGCTGTCGTTCCATTGCATCGCGCATTCGACGCTCATGCCGTCTTTTTCGCCGAACGCGTAGAAGATTTTTTCGTGCAACGGTGTTTTTTTGCGGTTCATGTATTGCACGAAGCCGGCCACGCCGCCGGAGAGGGCGAAGCTTTCGTGTTTGCCGTCGCGTTCGTCAATCAATTCGATGTCCACGCCGTTGTTCAGGAAGGAAAGTTCGCGGATGCGTTTGGCGAGGATGTCGAAGCTGTATTCGACGTTGCCGAAGGTTTCTGCGCTGGCGAGGAAACGCACGGTCGTGCCTTTTTTGTCGGAATCACCGACTACTCGCAAAGGCTCTTCGGTTTCGCCGCGTACGAAGCGGACGAAGTGTTCTTTGCCGTCGCGGTAGATGGTCAGCGTTACCCAGTCGGACAGCGCGTTGACGACGGATACGCCCACGCCGTGCAGACCGCCGGAGATTTTGTAGCTGTTGTTGTCGAATTTGCCGCCTGCGTGTAAGACGGTCATGATGACTTCGGCGGCGGAGCGGCCTTCTTTCGGGTGGATGCCGGTCGGCATGCCGCGGCCGTTGTCGGCCACGCTGACGGAATTGTCGGCATGGATGGTTACGGTGATTTTGTCGCAATGTCCGGCGAGCGCTTCGTCAATAGCGTTGTCGAGCACCTCGAACACCATGTGGTGCAGGCCGCTGCCGTCCTGCGTGTCGCCGATATACATACCGGGGCGTTTGCGTACCGCTTCCAAGCCTTCCAGCACTTGTATGCTGTCGGCGCCGTATTCTTCGTGTTTTTGGTCAGTCATGGTCTTTTCTTGCTGAATTTCAAGGAAATTTTCCGTACGCTCGATGAAATGCCAAACGGGCGCGGCGGATGTGTTCCGAAAGGTCAAAATAATAGGCAATTATACCTGATTTTGCTGGAATATTCAGCGTTTTAAGTGCAAAAAGGCCGTCTGAAAGCTTAAATTTCAGACGGCCTTTGTATCGGAAAACAGCTTTAGCGTTTGACGCCGCTCAATCGCGCCCAGCCTTCTTCGATTTCGGCAGGCTCAATGTCGAACCATTGGCTGTAAATGCCGCTGAGTTCTTCGACTTGTTCGTCCAAAAGGCCGGACAAGACAATGCGGCCGCCTTGTTTGGTACGTGCGGCAAGCATTTCGCCGAGCATACGCAGCGGGTTGGCCAGAATGTTGGCGACAACGACATCAAATTGGCCTTGCGGCAGGCCGTCTGGCAGGTAGAACTGCGCGTCGACGTTGTTTTGCGCGGCATTGTCTTTGCTGGCTCGGATGGCTTGTTCGTCAATATCCACGCCGATGGCGGAACCTGCGCCGAGTTTGAGGGCGGCAATGGCCAAAATGCCGGAGCCGCAGCCGTAGTCCAACACGCTTTCGCCGCCTTTGAGCTGCGTGTCGAGCCATTTGAGGCAAAGACGGGTAGTCGGATGGCTGCCGGTGCCGAAGGCAAGGCCCGGGTCGAGTTGCAGGTTGACGGCGTTGCCGTTGGGCGCTTCGTGCCAAGACGGGGTAATCCACAGGCGCTCGGAAATTTGAATCGGGTCGAATTGCGCTTGGGTCAGGCGTACCCAGTCTTGATCTTCAAGGATTTCGCCGGTGTATTTCAAATCGTTCAAACCGCATTCCTGCGCGGCGGCTTCGATAATGGAAGTGGCGTCGTCGCTTTCGCCGAAAAGGGCGATGACTTTGCTTTGTTGCCAGATTTGCTCGGTCGGCATGCCCGGCTCGCCGAAAATGGCCTGCTCGTTTTCTGTACCGGCGTAGGCATCTTCAATGGCGGCGGACAATGCGCCGTGTTCCATCAGCGCGTCGGCAAGGCGTTCGGCGACGGCATCGTTGACGTTGATGGTGATTTGTTGATAGGACATGGTGGGGCTTTCTTTTTAATAAGGCCGTCTGAAAATCGACGTTGTGCTTTCAGACGGCCTTGTAAGGTATGAAACCTGATGATGCGGGTTTATCGGTTTTTCAAACCCAGTACGTCTTGCATATCGTACAGGCCTTTTTTGCCGTTTGCCCAAACTGCGGCGCGTACGGCACCGGCGGCAAAGGTCATGCGGCTGCTGGCTTTGTGGGTGATTTCCACGCGCTCGCCGTCGGTGGCGAAGAGGGCGGTGTGGTCGCCGACGATGTCGCCTGCGCGGACGGTGGCAAAACCGATGGTGGACGGATCGCGCGGGCCGGTGTGGCCTTCGCGGCCGTAAACGGCGCATTCTTTAAGGTCGCGGCCGAGTGCGTCGGCAATGACTTCACCCATGCGCAACGCAGTACCGCTTGGGGCATCGACTTTGTGGCGGTGGTGGCCTTCGATGATTTCGATGTCGTAGCCTTCGTTTAACACGCGGGCGACGGTGTCGAGGATGTGGAAGGTCAGGTTGACGCCGACGCTGAAGTTGGCGGCGAAGACAACGCCTGTTTTTTCGCCTGCGGCTTGGATGGCGGCTTTGCCTGCATCGTCAAAACCGGTTGTGCCGATGATGATGTTGACGCCTTTTTCCACGCATTTTTGCAGGTGTTTCAGGGTTGGCTCGGGACGGGTAAAGTCGATGAGGACATCGCTTTGAGCCAGTACGGCATCCACGTCGTCTGAAATGGCAACGCCGGTTTTGAGGCCGGAGGCGAAGCCTGCATCCAAACCCAATACTTCCGAACCGGAATGCTCCAGTGCGCCGGAGAGGACGGCATCGGGATGGTTGTTGACTGCTTCAACCAAGACGCGGCCCATACGACCGTTGACGCCGGCAATGGCGATTTTCAATGCGCTCATGAGGCTTCCTTATTTCGCGTTGGTTTTGGTAGTCGGAACGACGTTTTGTCCGGCCTGAACCGCTTCGATGGATTTTTGAATGGCATCGCCTTCGGCGCGTGCGAGGACGTCGTTTTCAAAGTACAGGGTCAGGTTGCTTTGTTCTTTGATGATGCCGTTGCGGCTGGTGTTGAAAGTGTAATCCCAGCGGTCGGCGTGGAAGGCGTCACGCAGGAGCGGCGTGCCGAGCAGCAGTTGGACTTGGTCGCGGGTCATACCTTGGCGCAGGGAAACCACGGCGCGAGGATTGAGCTCGTTACCTTGAATGATTTTGAGTTTGTAGGATGGAAAGTTGGATACGCGCTCGGCACTGCATGAGGCCAGACCTAAAATAGCGGCGATGGCAAGGCATAAGGCTTTATTCACGGGCTTACCTTTCTGTGTCATTTCGGGAAAGATGTTTATCATCGCTTGAATATTTTTAAAAAGCAAACGATAATCATCTTCTTAATTTTTCTTTTCGCCGATTTTCAATTGCAAGACCGGCGGCAGATTGCCGCCCTTTAACGGCCCAATAGTGGGCAAACGGGCGGAAAGTGCGTATTATAACGGTTATTACCTTACAGGGATATTGAATATTATGGAAAAATTCAGCAACATTGCGCAATTGAAAGACAGCGGTTTGAAAGTTACGGGTCCACGTTTGAAAATTTTGGACTTGTTCGAGACTCATGCCGAGGAGCATTTGAGTGCGGAAGATGTGTACCGTATCCTGTTGGAAGAGGGTGTGGAAATCGGTGTGGCGACGATTTACCGTGTGCTGACCCAGTTTGAACAGGCCGGCATTTTGCAACGCCACCATTTTGAAACCGGCAAAGCGGTTTACGAATTGGACAAAGGCGATCACCACGACCACATCGTCTGCGTGAAATGCGGCGAAGTAACCGAATTCCACAATCCGGAAATCGAAGCGCTGCAAGACAAAATCGCCGAAGAAAACGGCTACCGCATCGTCGACCACGCGCTGTATATGTACGGCGTATGCGGCGAATGCCAAACTAAAACCAAACGTTAATCAGTTTGTATGTTGATTTTTCAGACGGCCTTGGGCATTTTCAGCTTGAGGCCGTCTGAAACTTTATGGGCTTTACGATGAAGATTCCTTTTCTTGCGCCACGGGATTATCGTTTCCCTGACCCGTCTTACGCTTTGGCCGAATGTGACGGCTTGGTCGGCGTCAGCGGCGATTTGGATACGGGGCGGCTGCTGTCGGCGTATGGGCAGGGGATTTTTCCGTGGTTTAGCCGCGACGGTTGGTTTTTTTGGTATGCGGTTGCGCCGCGGGCCGTGATTGTGCCGGAAAGCCTGCATATAGGCCGTTCGCTCGCCAAAACTTTGCGTCACAAGCCGTATCGGGTAACGGTCAACCGCTGCTTTGAAAAAGTAATTGCCCATTGCGCCAATGTGCCGCGTCCGGAACAGGACGGAACGTGGATAGAACCAGCGTTTCAGACGGCCTATTTGAAGCTGCACCATCAGGGGCATGCGCATTCGTTTGAATGCTGGCTGCCGGATGAGCAAGGCGAAATGCAGTTGGCAGGCGGGTTTTACGGCGTGCAAATCGGCTGCGTGTTTTATGGCGAGTCGATGTTTGCCTTGCGTCCCGATGCGTCCAAGATTGCGTTTGCCTGCGCCGTCCCGTTTTTGGCGGATTTGGGTGTTGCGCTGATAGACTGTCAGCAGGATACCGAACATATGCGCCGTTTCGGTTCGCAGTTGATGGGTTTCGCCGACTTTCAGACGGCCTTGAAGGATTTGAATGCGAAACCGTTAAAGCGGAATATCGAATGCGGCGTGGTAGCTGAAAATCTGCTGCAAAAGATTGGTGGCAAAGATTGATTTATCGGCACGGCGTGTCGGCAGAATCAACAGTCTGAATATCGTGGCTGGGAAATTAGTTAGAAAATAAATGCGATTCCATTCACTTGAACAGGCCGTCTGAAAATCTTGTCTTAACCGAAATCCGGCCGTGTAACGCTCGGCGCTAATCATGTTAATAGCTGACGAAATCGCTTTTACATGGCAAAATAACGAGTTAAATATTTGTAATAGGGCGGCCTGAATAGGTTTCAGACGGCCCTGATCTCTTGAAGGAATCAACATGTCTTTGCAAAACATCATTGAAACGGCTTTTGAAAACCGTGCCGAAATCAATCCGAATACCGTTACCCCCGAAGTGCGTGAAGCGGTTTTGGAAACCATCAGCCAACTTGACTCCGGCAAACTGCGCGTTGCCGAGCGTCTGGGCGTGGGAGAATGGAAAGTCAATGAATGGGCGAAAAAAGCCGTATTGCTGTCTTTCCGCATTCAGGACAATGAAATCCTTAACGACGGTGTGAACAAATACTTCGACAAAGTGCCGACTAAATTTGCCGATTGGTCTGAAGACGAATTCCGCAGCGCAGGTTTCCGCGCAGTTCCGGGTGCGGTTGCCCGCCGCGGCAGCTTTGTAGCGAAAAATGTCGTGTTGATGCCTTCTTATGTCAATATCGGCGCATACGTTGACGAAGGTGCGATGGTCGATACTTGGGCGACTGTCGGTTCTTGCGCGCAAATCGGTAAAAATGTTCACTTGAGCGGCGGCGTCGGCATCGGCGGCGTACTCGAGCCTCTGCAAGCCAGCCCGACCATTATTGAAGACAACTGCTTCATCGGTGCGCGTTCTGAAATCGTCGAAGGCGTAATTGTCGAAGAAGGCAGCGTGATTTCTATGGGCGTGTTCATCGGTCAATCCACCAAAATCTTTGACCGTACGACCGGCGAAATCTATCAAGGCCGCGTACCGGCTGGTTCGGTTGTCGTATCTGGCAGCATGCCTTCCAAAGACGGCAGCCACAGCCTCTACTGCGCGGTTATCGTCAAACGCGTGGACGCGCAGACCCGTGCGAAAACCAGCGTAAACGAATTGTTGCGCAGTATTTAATCGGATAACGATGACGCCGGCTGGAGGTGGGTGGAAAAGCCTGCTTTACGGTCGGGTTTGAACATAAAACAGGCAGAATGTTCTGCCTGTTTTTTTATGGCTTAAAGGCCGTCTGAAACGATTTCAGACGGCCTTTTGTTTTTGATGATGGGTTCTTTAAGAGTAATCGAAGGGAGAGGGGTCCCTTGCCTGAAATTACGCTTTCGGCCAGTCGGCGCAATAGTATTGCCAATAGACTTCGATAAAAGGAATTTCGCCGTAATCGCACAACCACGGTTTGGCGCGTGTGGTGTAGTGGATAACGGGCGGAACAGTGTCAGGTTTGGGGAATACTTCGCCGAGATTTCGTTTTTGGAAATATTGGACTGCGCCGGTTTGGAAATTCCAAGATTCTTCCAATTGCAGCCAATTTTTTTGAAATACGGTGTTTAGAAAGCATTGGTCGCCGTAGGGAACGGATTTGTCAATGGTGGTAGCAGTTTGCAGCAGTTGCGCTGCGATATTCTGTTCCCGCCATTGCGCCAGGTCGACCAACAACATACCGGAATTGAAATAGGGCGTAGTGTGCAGGCCGGTTGGGTGATTCCATTCGGTACGGGCAAGAAAGGAGTCTTGTACCGCTGCAACGGGATAACCGCGCATATCGAGGTTGAACAAATCGTGTAGGGATTGGGTAACCACCATATCGCTGTCGAGATACAGGGCGCGGTCGACAGGCAGATGTTGCATCATCAGACGGAAAAATGCGGCATCCGAAATATGGGGTAGGCGGCGATATTGGCTGAAGTCCATCTCGATTTTGACATCATTCAGACGGCTGCCGCTGGCGGCGAGCTTTTGGTTGGTATAGTCGATCCATTCCCGCCTGAAGGTATTGTGCATGAGGTAGAAATTGACATTTGTGTTGTGTGTGCAGACGGATTTCATTAGGGTATGAACCTGCTCAGCATAGCCGGTATCGGCGGCAAGGACGATGGTAATGTTGCTCATTGGTTAAATTCCCTTTATTTGCAATGCCTTAAATTTTATCAGTCATTTTCTTGGGCTTGTGCGGTCGGTAAGGCGGCGTGGTCTTCGTTTTCCAACATGGCTTTTTCTAATAAATCGCGTTGCAGTTGCTTACCGGCTTTGATGCCCAATTTGCGCAGTTTTTCGGTGCTGCTGATGAGGTTGCCCCTGCCGGAAACCAAGCGGCCATAGGCCGTCTGAAACTGGGATTGAGCCTGACCGAGTGCTTTATTGATGCCGTCCATGCTTTCGACAAAACCGACAAATTTGTCATAGAGTTTGTTGCCTGCCTCGGCAATCGCCAGCGCGTTTTGGTTTTGCTGCTCGTTGCGCCAGATGTTGGCAACGGTGCGCAGGGTGGCAAGCAGGGTGCTGGGGCCGGTCAGCATGATGCGTTTGTCGAAACACTCTTGGAAGAGGTTTGGATCGTGTTGCAGGGCGAGGAGGTAGGCCGGTTCGACAGGGACGAACATAAAGACGAAGTCCAACGTTTTGACACCCTCAAGGTCGGTGTAATCCTTCGCTGCCAAGCTTTTGATGTGGGCGCGGATGCTGGCGACGTGGTTGGCAAGCTCGCGTTCTGCTTCTGCACCGGTGCTTTGCGTATAGCGGACGTAGGCGGTCAGCGATACTTTGGAGTCGATGACGATTTGTTTGTTGTCGGGCAGATTGATGAGCACATCGGGCTGGAGGCGGCGCTGGGTGCCGTCTGCTTCGTGGCGGACGCTGGAAGCTTGGACGATGTATTCGCGACCTTTTTGCAGGCCGGAATTTTCCAATACGCTTTCCAAAATCATCTCGCCCCAGTTGCCTTGGGTTTTGTTTTGCGTGCCGGTCAGCGCAGTGGTCAGCGCTTTGGCATCGTGGTGGAGCTGGGTGTTGAGTGTTTGCAGGCGTTTGAGCTCGTTTTCGATGGTCAAGCGCTCTTTGGCTTCTTTTTCATAAGTCTGCTGAACCAGCTCGCTGAAGCCGTGGATGCGTTCGTTGAGCGGATTGAGCAGTTGCTGGAGATGGTTGTGGTTTTGTTCGGTAAAGCGGCGGCTTTTCTCTTCCAGAATAGTGTTGGCGAGGTTTTGGAACTGGTCGCTTAGGTTTTTACGCGCATCTGCCAATAGAGCTAATTTTTCTTCGGCAGCCTGACGGTCTTTTTCCGATTGGGTGTTGAGGCGCTCGTTTTGGACTTGAAGCGCGTGGTTTTGCTCCAAAAGGGCGGCATATTCTTGTTTCAGACGGCCTTTTTCGGCTTCCTGTTGCTGTAAAAGACTGTTTTTGTCATCGATATTGGCTTTTTCTTGCGTCAGTTGAGTGGAGAGGCGTTCGTTTTGGACTTGCAGCGCATGGTTTTGCTCTAACAGTGTATCGTAGTCTTGTTTCAGACGGCCTTTTTCCGCTTCCTGTTGTTGCAAAAGCGTATTTTTATCCGCACTCAATGCCTGTTCTTGAGCTAGCTGCGTGTTTAGGCGTTCATTGTTGATTTGCAGGTTTTGCGCGCTTTGCTGCCATTTTGCACATTCGTGTTTTAAAACTTCGGCTTCGGCCTCGCAATCTTGCAGATAGGCAATCTGTTTTTCGGCTGCGGCAAAGCGGTTGCCCGTCTCCTGCAACTCGTCTTGCAATTCCTGCACGGTATGGCGGCTTTGCGCCAAATCCGCCGCAGTTTGAGCCTGCACCTGTTCGGCAAACTCATGCAGGCGGCGGCTTTCGGCCAATTCTTGCAAAACAATAAAGTGTCGGCTTTGGGCTTGGTAGCGTGTTATCAGCCAAGCAAACAGCGCGCCGATAAAAAATGCGGCCGCGCCGGTCAGAATTAGGGTGTTGTTCATGCTGGAAATAGTCAATACGAAGAATGTTTCACTATATCATATATTTGCAGCGCATTTTATGGTCGGATATGCGCTAGAAGCGTGTGTTTTCTTTAAAAGAAGCTATCAAAGATATTGGTTTTGACTAAATGAAGATTTGGTTTGTCAAAAAGATAGATTTATAACATTTTGAATTTAAAAATATATTTAATTTAGAGTGCAATTTTGCAACAAAAAAGGAGGGATTTTATGGGCGCAGAAAGATACGTTTGTAGTGTGTATGTAATTAAGACATCGGTGTCATTGAAAAAGACATCGGTGTCATTTTCAAAATAAAATATAAATTAACTAAAATCATCATTATGTATATTTTTAGTATTTTATATTTACGGAAAAATTGTATTAATTAACGATTAACACGGTATGATTCGTCCTGTCGGCAGCGCAGATGCCGGCAAAAAAAATGTATATGTTGTTAAATAACATTTTGTATCTATGAAAAAGGACTACTTAAAATGGGACATTTAATAACGCTTGCCGCCGCTTCTTTAATCGGTATGTCTGGAATATCGGCTTCTGCCATCGGCATCTCCCGTAATATCGAAACGGCCGTACACAAATAATTCAATTATAAACGAATCAATTACAATACCTTAGAAAACGCAACTTAGGCCGTTTTTCGGCCGACAGACAAGAAAGTGAGACAAACAATGAAAATTTTAATCAAACTGGCTGCAGCCTCTTTAATCGGTATGTCCGGCCTGACCGTCGGTGCAACCAATATCGCCCACAATATGGCTGATGCCGATAAATAAAAAATACACAACACACCCTTAGATACACAGAAAAGAGTTAAAATGAAAACATTAATCAAAATGGCTGCGGCTTCTTTGATCGGCATGTCCGGTTTGACAGTTGGAGCAACCAATATTGCAAAAAATATGGCAGAAGCTGCCAATAAATAAACGCAAGTGAAATTAAGCTTGTTTTGGTGATAAAAAAGGCCGTCTGAACATTCAGACGGCCTTTGTATCTGATGGCAAACCGTTTTATTTGCCGATACAGAAGCGCGAGAAAATCACGCCCAGCAAATCGTCGGCGGTGAATTCGCCGGTGATTTCGCTGCACGCGTTTTGGGCGAGGCGCAGGTGTTCGGCGAAAAGCTCGATTTGGTTGTTGTTACAGAGGGCGGCGTTTTCCAGCTCGGCTTCGGCTTCGGAGAGGGCGTTGAGGTGGCGGCTGCGGGCGAGGAACAGGCTTTCGCTTTCTCCCTGCCAACCAACTTCCTGCAAGAGCGCGTGTTTGAGCAAGTCGAGACCGGCGCCGGTTTTGGCGGACAGGCTGATAACGGTGTCCGCGCCGGTTTGCGCGAGGCTGTCTGAACGGACGGCGACGGGTTCGCCGGTCAGGTCGGCTTTGTTGTGGATTTCGATTTTTTTCAAACCTTCGGGCAGGCTGTTTAAAATCGCTTGGGTTTTGGCGTTCACGCCTTCGCGTGGGTCAATCAGAATCAGGGCGACATCGGCTTCGGAAACGGCTTTGCGGCTGCGCTCGATGCCGATTTGTTCGACTACGTCGTCGGTTTCGCGCAGGCCGGCGGTGTCGATGATGTGGACGGGCACGCCGTCGAGGGTAATTTGTTCGCGCACGGTGTCGCGGGTGGTGCCGGCGATGTCGGTTACGATGGCGATGTCGTCGCCAGCCAAGGCGTTGAGCAGGCTGGATTTGCCGACGTTGGGCGCGCCGACGAGGACAACGTTCATGCCTTCGCGCAAAATCGCGCCTTGTTCCGCACTGGCAAGCACGGTTTTCAGACGACCTTGCAGGGCTTGGAGCTTGCCGCGCGCGTCGGCGGCTTCGAGAAAGTCGATGTCTTCTTCGGGGAAGTCCAGCGTGGCTTCGACCAGCATCCGCAAAGTAATAAGGTCGTCCACCAGCTCGTGTATGTGTTGGGAAAATGCGCCTTTGAGTGAACGCAACGCCATGCGTGCGGCGGACTTGCTGGAGGCGTCGATGAGGTCGGCGACGCTTTCGGCTTGGGCAAGGTCGAGTTTGTTGTTGAGGAAGGCGCGTTTGGTAAATTCGCCCGGCTCCGCCATGCGCGCGCCCAGTTCGAGGCAGCGCGAGAGCAGCATGTCCATCACGATGGGGCCGCCGTGTCCCTGCAACTCAATCACATCTTCGCCGGTAAAGCTGGCTGGCGCGGCGAAGTAGAGCAGGATGCCGTTGTCTATCGGCTGTCCGTCGCCGCCGAGAAAGTCGGTGTAAAGCGCAGTACGCGGTTTGGGCGTTTTGCCGCCGCTGAGAGTTTGCGCCAAAGGCAGCAGGTTTTTGCCGGAAAGACGGATCACGCCGACTCCGCCGCGTCCGGGTGCGGTGGCGATGGCGGCAATGGTGGGTTGGATTGCGGACATGAGAACTCGCGTATAGGTAAATTTAATGTGCGTATTATAACAAAAGGCCGTCTGAAACTTTGGGTTTTGGGGTTTCAGACGACCTTTTTAGCAGATTGGCAATGTGGGCGTACTACTTGAACGGTTCAAGTATTTTTAATTTCCAAATCATCCGGTAGTAAGTCGTGTACGGAACAGTTTAAAGCAGAAGACAGTTGATATAGTTTATCAACCGTTATGTTGACCTCCCCCCTTTCTATTCTACCCATATAGCTTCTGTCTATATCGGCAAGTAAGGCTAAGCTTTCTTGGTTGATATTGGACTGTTTGCGGATTTCTCGGATTTTTATACCTATCAAAACACTGATTTTACTCATGAGATTTGTCTTCACAAATCTCAAAATATCCAATTTTGACGCTTATTTATCCACGGATTATAATCCGTATTTTTGGAAAATATCTAATGTGGAGAACGTTAAATGGCAAGTTATATTGAAAGCTCTTTAGGGCGAGGTGAACGTATTGTTTATAAAGCGCAAGTATCGTGGTTTTCCCAATTCTGGAGGATTTTTTTCGGTATCCTGCTGTTGATGTGGGTAATCGGTATCGTATTTATAGTGTTCGCGGTATTGAATGTAATGACAACCGAGCTTGCTTTAACTAACAAAAGGGTTATCGCTAAGTTTGGCTTTATCCGCCGGCAAACAATTGAGATAAATATCAACCGTATCGAAAGTATTTCGGTAAATCAAGGTTTTTGGGGCAGGATTTTCAATTATGGCTCCGTAGTGGTCAGAGGGACGGGCGGCAGTCATGCTCCGATTCCTTATATCGCCCGACCAATGGAGTTCCGTCAACAATTCAATGATTTTATAGATAACGAAATTGGTGGGGGCTCGAAAAATCAAATTGAATTAAAACCGCCTGCCGTTTGAGGTAGGTGGAAACGGTGGTTTTTGTTTTATATAGCCCAATTACTTTATTTTCGATACGCAATACCTATTGCCGTCATTTCCGCGCAGGTGGGACTGACGAGGTTGGAAGCCTTGAAATATCGGAAGTTAGTTATGTTTGCTATAGCAAAATTGTAATTAAATATTTATTTCTATCGATCCGAATATGAAAAGGCCGTCTGAAACTTTGGGTTTCAGACGGCCTTTAAATTAAGATGATTAAACGGCGGCGACGGTAAAGCGTTCAAACAAATGCGCTTTGTTTTCCACATCGTCGGCGATGGCGACTGCCAAATCGGCCACACTGATGCCTGCCAGAATTTCACCGTCCATCAGCAAATCGTCTTTACCCAAGCGGTATTTGCCGGTTTTGTCTTCGCTGAAACCGCCGTCCGCGCCCAGTCGTGCCGGAGGGGAAACGAAAGACCAATTCACGTCGCGGCGCGGCAGGAGTTCTGCCAAAAGATGGCGTGCGGCATTGGCGCCGTCGAAAATTTCTTTCGGGAAGTCGGGCGTATCGATAACTTGCAAACCGGGTGCCACATACAGGCTGCCCGCGCCGCCGACGACCAATAAATAAGGCACTTGTGCTGCTTTTGCCGCTTCAACGATGCTGTTTGCGCCGTGTGTGAAATCTGCGCCGATGTTGGGATTGGTCCAGCCCGGGTTGAACGCGCTGACTACGGCATCAAAACCGGCCAGTTTGTCGGCAAAATCTGCTGCGTTGACATCTGCGGAGACTGCGGCAACATTTTGCGCTTGGAACACTTTGTCTGTGTTGCGGGCGAAAGCGGTTACTTTATGACCGCGGCCTGCTAATTCTTGAACGACTGCGTTGCCGACATAACCTGTTGCACCGATAACTGCGATTTTCATATTTAACTCCTTGTGGGGATGTGATTGATTAGATAAGTGCATTGTAAGGCCGTCTGAAACGCTTGATAATCCCTGATTTACTGTTATTATTGTGAAGTTAAACTAAACAATTATTTCTAAATGCAAGACATCAAACCCCTGCTTGTTTTCGCTACCGTCCTTGAACACGGCAGCATGAACGCCGCTGCGGCCGCGTTGGGCATGACGCCGTCTGCCGTCAGCCAGCACATCAACCGCCTCGAAACCCTGCACGGCATCAAGCTGTTAAACCGCAGCACGCGCAGCCTTGCGCCTACCGATGCCGGCCGCGCCTTGGGCGAATACTGCCGCCGCCTAGCCACCACCCTTGCCGATACGCGTACCGTTATCGACAATCTGAAGACCGAACCCGTCGGCAAATTGCGCATTTCCCTGACTTCCTGCGTCATCGGTTCCCGCGCTTTTCAGACGGCGTTTGCAAGATTGCAAACCGAGTTCCCAAAAATCCGTCCTGTCCTTAATTTCAGCGATACTTTGGACGACCTGCAACACAATCAGACCGACATCGCTATACGCGGTGGCGACCGTGCTTTGGACGATCCCAACTTGGTTGCGCGCCATCTCGTGACGTGGCCGTACATGATTTGCGCCGCGCCCGATTATCTCGACCGGTATCCGCCCATTACCCATCCCGCGCAGCTTCATACCCATCGCTGGCTGCACTTCCTGCCCGTCCGCACGACCTTGCAAAACGGTGAAGAAAGCTATTTCCTCGACGTCGCCGACAGCATTGCCTGTACGCATCTTGCCGCTGTGTGTAGTCTGACCGAAAGCGGATTTGGTTTGTCTTTACAAGTGGGCGGCGAAGTGAGGGAGAAAATTGCACAAGGCCGTCTGAAAGCGGTTTTGCCTGAATGGACATTACCACCGGTCAGCCTTTATTTGGTAACGCCTTATCGTGTGCAGTCTGCCAAAACCGAGGCTGCCGTGCGCATTTTTACCGAGAGTTTTGCCAAGGAAGGGGATTTATGAACGCGGAAAATTGGAGCGTTTATCTGATTTTGTGCGAAAACGGCGCGTTTTATTGCGGCATCAGCAACCGTCCGCAAGAGCGATTTGCGGCGCATTTGTCAGGAAAAGGCGCGAAATACACGCGTTTAAACAAGCCTGTCGAGATGCGCATCGTTTCAGACGGCCTCTCCAAAAGTGAAGCACTGAAACGGGAAATCGGCATTAAGAAATTGACGGCAGAGCAGAAGCGGGGATTGTGGGCGGAAGCTGAAACATTGGCAAAAGGTTAATGGCGGCAATGGATTAAATTGTAGTCGGGATATGGATAACTACATAAACAAGTAAGCCTGCTGGTGTCTTTTGCATAGGCAATCGGCAAATGTTTATTGACATGATTCAAAAAGGCCGTCTGAAACCTGATTGGGGTTCAGACGGCCTTTTTAGGATAAGAGGCGGTTTAATGCTTATGGTATTATCTGGAAAGTTTGTAAAAAATTGAATTTAAAAAGAAACATTAAGATTCAAGAGTATAACTGATTGAACAATAAAATGAAAATTATCACGCCAAATGACAAATGGGCGTGGATTTCTATCTGAGTAGAGGTGTGGTGTCAATATGTTTTTCCTGTTTTTGTGACAAAATCTGATTTATGCCAATATTTATTATAGTGTAGGTCGAAGGTATTAGTTTCTATGCTAGAATTTTTAAGCTGTTTATATAAAACAGTGATTTAAACTAAAACTAAGGAAAGACAGAACATGAACAAATTACTGATTGCCGTAATGATGATGGCTGGTTTGACAGCTTGTTCCCAAGAGGCTAAACAGGAGACTCAAGAGACTGCTCAAACCGTTGCATCTGAAGTTAAAAACGAAGTTGCTTCTGCTGCCGATGCTACTGCATCTGCCGCTCAAGAAGCTGCCGATAAAGTCGAAGCCGCTGCCGACAAAGCAGAGGAAGCCGCTAAACCTGAAGAAGCTGCCAAGCCTGAAGAGAAAACCGAAGCGCCTGCCGCTGAAGCCAAGCCTGCCGAATCCGCCAAAGTGGACGGCAAAGCTGTTTTTGAAGCGAACTGTAAAGCATGCCACAGCGGCTTGATTCCCGGCGCTCCGGCCGTAGGCAAAAAAGAAGACTGGGCGCCTCGCATTAAACAAGGTAAAGACACCTTGCACAAACACGCCCTCGAAGGTTTCAATTCCATGCCTGCCAAAGGCGGCAACGGCAGCTTAAGCGACGACGAAGTGAAAGCCGCAGTTGACTACATGGCCAACGAATCCGGCGCTAAATTCTAAATCATGCTGATTGAAACGCACCTTGCCACAAGGTGCGTTTTTTATGGGCAGGCGGATGAAAGTTGAAATAGGGCCGATAAACAGGCAAAGGCCGTCTGAAACATTTTATTTTGAAGCACAATCAGCTAAAATCAGGCGAATGATTTTATGCAGGAGCAAACCATGAGCAATCAACACGACAACGTAGATGCCGGCGAAATCGCCAAGTTCAGCCAAATCGCCGACAAATGGTGGGATAAAAACGGCGAATTCAAGCCCCTGCATGACATCAACCCCTTGCGCCTCGACTATATCGACGGCTATGCCGGATTGGCAGGTAAACGCGTGCTGGATGTAGGCTGCGGCGGCGGCATTTTGTCGGAAAGCATGGCCAAACGTGGCGCAGAACACGTTACCGGCATCGATATGGCGGAAAAATCCCTGCAAACCGCCACAGCCCATGCGGCCGCTCAACACGTTGCCAATATCGATTACCGCTGCATCCGCGTTGAAGACCTCGCCGCTGAGCAGCCGCACAGCTTCGATGTGGTAACGTGTATGGAAATGATGGAACACGTTCCCGATCCGTCCGCCATCGTTCAGGCTTGCGCGAAACTGGTCAAACCCGACGGTATGGTGTTTTTTTCCACCATCAACCGCAATCCCAAATCTTATCTGCATCTGATTATCGGTGCGGAATATCTGTTGAAATTCGTCCCCAAAGGCACGCACGACTGGAAAAAATTCATCACGCCGGCAGAACTTGCGCGCATGTGCCGCCAAGCCGGATTGGATACCGTCGGCAGCAAGGGCATGACCTACAATTTATTGAGCGGCCGTTATTCCCTGTGCGACTCAACCGAGGTCAACTATATGGTTGCCTGCCGTCCGGCGTAAAGTTCAACTGATAAAACACACGGGCTTGCCCGATATTTGAAACGGTATGCCGAAAGCAACTTGATTCAAATATCGGTAAGGCAAATCAGACCGTCTGAAAAGAAAAAAGGCATGTTCGATATATGCCTTTTTTGTATGGGCAGTACAGTTGTCACCCTTATTCCGTCCAAGACGAATACGGATGTTTGCTCAGATACGCATTGGTGAATTTACCGTCTGACGTGATTTCCTTGCCCAGCCAAGACGGTTTGGGAAATTCGGTATCTTCAGACGGCAATTCGATTTCCGCCACAATCAAGGGTGCATTGTCGCCAAAATATTCGTCGATTTCATACACAAAGCCTTCAAATTCGACCCGATAGCGGTATTTTTCCATTTTAAACGGACACATGTCCGCCATCATCGCTTGCGCGTGAGCCAGCGGGATTTCGTATTCAAACTCGCTGCGCGTCATGTCGGAAATATAGCCTTTCAGGGTCAGCCAGGCTTGCGAACCGATAATCCGCACACGGATGGTGCGCTCTTTTTCCACACTCAAATAGCCCTGTTGCAACACCAGCGGCTCGCTTGCCGCTTCGCGCCAACTGTCATCCGCCAGCAAAAAGCGGCGTTCGATTTCGACCGTCATGAATTCTTTCCTTATTTACCAAACAGGCCGTCTGAAGATTAAAACGGCTTGAAAACCACCATATAAAGCGCGGCCACCATCATCAATACGGGGAGTTCGTTGAATACCCGATACCAGCGGTGCGAATACACATTGCTGCCGTTTTGAAAACGGCGCAGCAGCAGGCCGCAATAAAGCTGATAAGCCAAGAGCAGCAGGCCGCACAATAATTTAACCGCCAGCCAGCCGTTGCCCCACCAATTATTTACAAACCCGATGGCCGCGCCAAATATCAGCGTTCCCCAGCCCAAAGGCGACATAAAGCGGTACAGCCGCCGCGACATATCCGTCAGCCGTACATATTCCACGCTGCCGGGCTCTAATTGCGCCAGATTCACATAAATCCGCGGCAGATAAAACAGTCCGGCAAACCAAGAAATTACAAAAAATACATGCAGCAGCTTAAACCACAAATACATTTCAGACGGCCTCAAAACCTAAAACCATTATTTTATCCGCAATACGGCCCGAGCCAAAACAAAATAGTCAAAACAATCCGATTTAGTGCCCCGCAACAATGTGTTGCAGGCATGATTTTACTCAAAAGCCAAATTGTAAATTTCGCAACAATATGCAAGTTGAGATATGCACGATGCAAAAAACTTGTTAAAATCCTATGCTATTTAATTATAAAAACATTATGGACGGAAAACATGAAACAATTTGAAATCAGCAACAGCGTCAGGAAAGAGCTTAGCAACTACCTGAATACGCACAATCTAAACCTCAAAGCCGCCATGGACAACGAAACAACCAATGGCGAAGTCGCGGCCATCGTTCACGCAGGATTGCCAGCGATGATTCGGAAAATCTATTCTTTGGAAAAAATGAAAACCTTTTTCTGGACAAAAAAAGATTTGATGATGGAATTTATCAATATGCGCTTGGATGCCGGCGATAAAAAGGGCAAAAACTAATTTTAACGATGGGCAGGGGGAGATAGGGGTTTGAAATGCGTGCTTCAGTTTCTTCCGAAAAAATTGTTAGAGATTGGACGTATTTATTGTTCCTCATTAATTGTGCCAACCGAAAGGCCGTCTGAAATATTTCAGACGGCCTTTAACTTTGAATCAGCAACCGTTCTGTTTAAAACGGCGGATTTTCAAATCAAGCAGCGTTGTCGAAACCGCTGTGGCGGAGCAGGGCATCCAGGCTTGGTTCGCGGCCGCGGAAGGCTTTGAAGGATTCGGCTGCGTTGCGCGAACCGCCGACGGCCAGTATTTCTTTCCAGAAGCGGCGGCCTGTTTCGGCAACATCGTCGCTTTCTTCAAAAGCGGCGTAAGCGTCTGCGCTCAAAACTTCCGCCCATGCGTAGCTGTAATAGCCTGCGGAGTAGCCGCCGGCGAAGATGTGGCTGAAGCTCAAGGCAAAGCGGTTGTATGCCGGCGGTTGGGTCACGGCGACTTCTTGGCGCACTTTGTCCAAGATTTGCGGCCATTCTTTCAGACGGCCTTCATCTTCCTGATGGTAGATTTCCATGTCGAAGAGGGCAAATTCCATTTGACGGACGAGGAACATACCGCGTTGGAAGTTTTTAGCCGCGTGCATTTTGTCGAACAGCTCTTTCGGTAATACCGCGCCGGTTTCTTCGTGCGAGGACATTTGCGCCAATACGTCGTATTCCCAAACGAAGTTTTCCATGAATTGGCTGGGCAGCTCGACCGCGTCCCATTCGACGCCGTTGATGCCGGATACGCCCACTTCGTCAACTTGGGTCAACAAGTGGTGCAGGCCGTGGCCGGTTTCGTGGAAGAGGGTGATGATTTCGTCGTGGCTCAAACGCGCCTCTTTGTCGCCAACAGGCGGGGTGAAGTTGCAGACGAGGTAGGCGGTCGGCAGTTGCAGCGTACCGTCGGCGAAACGGCGGCGGCTTTTGTAGCCGTCCATCCATGCGCCGCCGCGCTTGCCTTCGCGTGCGTACAAGTCCATGTAAACGCCACCGATAGTTTGGCCATCTTGTTTCAGCTCAAAATAGCGCACGTCTTTGTGCCAAACGGGAACGGTTTTTTCAGCCAGCTCGATGCCGTAGAGTTTTTTGATTTGGGCAAACAGGCCTGCCAATACTTTGCTGATAGGGAAGTATTTTTTCACTTCGGTTTCGCTGAAGGCGTATTTGGCTTGGCGCAGTTTTTCGGCGGCGTAGCTCAAATCCCAAGATTGCGGATCTTCGATATTCAGGCTCTCGCGTGCAAAGGCTTTGATTTCGGCGAAATCTTTTTCGGCAAACGGTTTGGCGCGGCGGGCAAGGTCGTGCAGGAAGTTTAAAACCTGTTCGGGCGTATCCGCCATTTTGGTTGCCAGAGACAGCTCGGCGTAGTTTTTGAAGCCGAGCAGTTTAGCGGTTTTCAGCGCGTTTGCGAGGGTTTGTTCGACGTTGGCCGTGTTGTCGAATTTGCCTTCGTCAGACAATTCGCTGGCACGGGTAACGTAGGCACGGTAGATTTGTTCGCGCAGTTCGCGGTTGTCGGCGTATTGGATAACGGCGAGGTAGTGCGGAATCTGCAGGCCGATTTTGTAGCCTGTTTTGCCTTCGCTTTGCGCAGCGGCGGCAAACATGGCGATAGAGTCTTCGGGAATGCCGGCAAGCGGCGCGGCATCGTCAAAGTAAATGCCGAAAGCGTCGGTCGCGTCTTGGACGTTTTGTGCGAATTTGGCACCCAGTTGCGCGCCTTCGGTTTGCAGTTGCGCCAGTTCTGCCTGCTGTTCGGGCGGTAATTCGGCACCGCTGAGGACGAAGTCGCGCAAGTCGTGGTTGAGCTTGGTTTGCTGCGCAGGGGAGAGGGTGTCGAATTCGGCAGAATTTTTGATGATTTTGAAGCGGTTGTACAATTCGATGTCTTGACCGATTTCGGTAAAGAAAATGGTGATTTCAGGCATCAATTCGTTGTATACGGCACGCAATTCGGGCGTATCGACCACGGAGTTGAGATGGGAAACCACGCTCCAAATACGGCCGACGCGTTCGGTAATGTCGGTCAGTTTTTCGACGGTATTTGCCCAGTCGGTGTGCGTTTGCGCTTTGATGGCGGCGATTTGTTCACGTGCTTCGGCAATGGCGGTTTGCAGGGCGGGTTTGATGTCTTCGGTTTTGATTTGGTCGAAACGGGGTTCTTCTCCCAAGTGGAGCAGGACGTTGTCGCTCATATGGTTTCTCCTGAATAAGATGGATTCAGACGGCCTTGTGGCCGTCTGAAAAGAAAACGATAGGCGTTATATGGTGGCAGACAGGCAGAATTAAAGTGTTCCGTCTGTCTATCAGCCAATTTTATTCTGCGCCGCGCGGATTGGCGTGTAATGGCGCAGCCAGCTCGAGGCGCATCGGTGTGCCTTTCGGGGCGAATACGGCATTGGCAACATTAGTTTGCAGGGATTCAGCAAATGAGCCGCAATACACTTTTGCACCTTGGTGGGTCAGGTTGGATTGTACATCGACGTACACTTCGCCGCCGATTTGACGCCAGAGGTGGCAGAAGGTGTAATCTTCGGACAGGTAGCGTTTGCTTTTCGGATCAACCATGCAGTCGAAGAAGCGGTAGTGTAGGCCTTTGTCTTCTCTGTTGTAGTCACTGTCGGAGATGTAGTTCAACTCGGGGTAGGCTGCCATCATTTTTTCAAATACGCTGCGCTTGATAACCATAAAGCCGGTTGGCGCGTCATGGACTTTCATAAAACCGTCTTCATCGACTTTCAGTACGATTTCACCGTTTTCATTTTTTTCGCTGGTGTTGACGGTATAAGAAGTGTACATGCGCTCGAAGTCGGCTTGAGTCGTGCCGGCCGGAACACCTTCTTCAGGCCAGTTGTCGCGTTTGAGCGGGTAAATGCCTGCCACAACGTCTTTGTCGGCCAAAAGCAGACGGTAGAATGAATCGGGAGAGAAGCCGATGTCGGAGTCAATCCAAAATAAATGCGTCCATTCTTTGTTTTCTAAGAATGTGGCCACGCAGTTGTTGCGCGCGCGCGTAATCAGGCTCTCGCCGCGCTGCATCATCACTTGAAGCGGCAGGCCGTGTGAGGCGTTGGTGTGGACGATGTTCAGAAGTGAGAGGGTGTAGTTGTGGAAATATTTGCCGTCATGGCTGGGGGTCATGATTACAGGGTACATTTCGGCAAGGGCTGATTCTGGCAACATGAGTTTTCCTTATTGTTGATTGTGAATTTGGGTATTGTAAGTGATTTGATAGTATATATAAACTGGACTATTTTAATTTATTGATTAATTGGCATTGCGTGCGTAAGAATTCGTCCAAAACCGCTTGTTGGATTTCCAAGCGTTTGGCTACGGGCGAGGCAAAGCGCACGATGATGTTATACACCTTGTCATCATGTGGCACGCGGGATACGCGCGGCTGGGCGGCGGGCGTGATAAACAACTTTTGGGTTTGCACGTTTTCCAAATGCTGCTTGATGGCAGGGACATAAGGCTCGCACAATGGCTCAAGAACATCTTTCAGACTGCCTATGATTTCGTCCGAATCCAAATGAATCGGCACGGGAATTTCCACCGTATGAATCACATAATCGCCCAAAATATTGTCGCGGCGCACGGTGTGGCTTAAAAGTAAGCTGTTGGGAAACGAGAGCGTTTTGCCGGAAAGCTGGCCAATCAACGGATTGGGGCCGATTTGCATCATCAGCGTGTTCAGCATATTGATATCGACCACCCGTCCGCGCAGGCCGTTGATTTCGATGTAGTCGCCGATGGAATATTGTTTGGTTACCGAGCGCAGGATGCTGCCGGACAAACACATAATCAATTCTTTGGTTGCCACCACAATCGCCGCGGCCACTGCAAACATCGACAAGGCCAAAGTTTGAATCTGCGCCGCCCAAATCATCGCCAGCCCGAGCAGGATCAGCAACATGGTCACGTTGCGGCTGAACACCAGCGAGCGGCGTTTGTTTTCAATGCTCAAATCCGGATGGCTGCGAAAATGCGCCGAGAGCAAAATGCTGCGCCCGGCAATGACAGCCACAATCATCAATATCGACATCAATGCCGATTTGATGATTTCTTCACTGACAGGCAAAGCGTTCAGCCATTCATGCATGGTGTTCCACATAATCCTGTTTCCTTTCCCTTCTTAGGCCGTCTGAAAACCCACGCGTTCAAAAATTTCTGCTGCACACGCTTCCGATACCGCAAACAAAGTTGCCACACTGCCTAAAGCCCGTTGTGCTGCCACGCTCAAATCATCACGGCATACTTCGCCCAGCCACTCAACAGGCCGCACCAGCGACATTTTCTCATCGTCCCATTGCGGACAATGTACTGCGCCGCCTGTAATCCTGCCGATCCGATAACGGCGCAGGGCAGGCGAGTAGGTCAGTACGGCATCTCCATCGGCCAACTCGTTGGCAAACCGCCACATCTGAGCCGCACCCGATTGCGCTGTTCTCAATTTCACATCCGGCACGGCCGAACGGTAAATATCCGTCAGTTCCTCACGGCCAAAACCCTTGGCCGCCGCTTCGGCCAGCATGGGCCAGGCCAATGCCGCCACACCGCGCTCGAAAAATACGTCATAAAGCGCACCTTGCGTGCTGCGAACCATATAAAGTCTGGCTTGTTTTCCCATTGCAGTACCTATTTGTTTGAAGAACCCATCCCTTTGTTTCCATGTTACCTGTTACGGCTGAAAAATTCGATATTTTACATTGCCGGAAGGGTTTGAAGTTCTCGCTGAAAATAAATGAATTATAGATGAAAGGCCGTCTGAAAAATAAAATAGGCTTATATATCAACAGATGATATATCGTAACAATATATTAATAATTGTAAAATTTTTTACGCTTGCATCAAAAAAAGATAAGATGGAATAATCAATCGAGAAAGATTGCTATTCACTGAACATTAGGAGAGAAAAAAATGACCTGCAAAACCCACGAACATCATGACCACGTTCACGGCGCAAACTGCGGCCACACTGCCATCAAACACGAAGGCCACGTCGATTATCTGCACGACGGCCACCTGCATCATGAGCACAACGGCCACTACGACGAACATACCCTGAGCGTCAATGACACCAATCCTGACGGCTGCCATCCGGTTGACACCTGCCACGGTCACGTTCACGGCGAAGGTTGCGGCCACGAAACTGTACCGCACGGCGATCACGTCGACTACATCGTCAACGGCCGTCTGCATCACCAACACGGAGATCACTGCGACGACCACGGCCCGGTTGAAATCGTTAAATAAAACTGTTTTTCAGACGGCCTTTAATATGGGGCTTCTATAGAAAAAGGGGGTGTATTTTCACCCCCTTTGTTTGGTTATCCCTGTATTTCAGACTGCTGCGGCTTACCGCTGCAAAATCTGTACTGAACCAATGTATTTACTGGGTGATTGGCATTGTTTTGGCATTGTCGCTCCCCTTTGTTGTTGCCTATCTTTCCTTATTGGTCAAAGGCTTTGTGCAATAAACTTTTCAGATAATTGCTTTATTCAATAAGGCCGTCTGAAAGCCTAAATCTTTATCCGATTTATGTTTTTAAAGCGCTTTTTAAATTAAAGGCCGTCTGAACGTATAGTTTCAGACGGCCTTTAGTTTTACCAATTCACGCGAACTGCCCTGCTGCCGAGCAATGTTTCCAGTTCGTCAAACAAGGCGGTGCTTGGCGTTACAATCCATTTGGGCGCAATTTTCAATTTACCCGATGCTTTGCCGTTGCTGTACGATAGTTGCAGCGGGATGTGCGACGTGTCGGGCAGGCGGTGTGTAGTGAGGATGGCGGCGAGGCGCGTGATGTCGTGGCCGGGGGCGAGGGCGAGGCTGAGGCTGCGGGCGTAGCGTTCGCGCGCCATTTGCAGGGTCATGACTTGGTTTGCCATGATGCGCAGTCCGTCGCCGCCGCCGTAGTCGTCGCGGCTGACTTTGGATTCGATAATCAGCACTTGGTCGGATTTGAGGTAGTCTGCGCAGTTTTCCAGTGTGTGGCCGCTGACCATGATTTCAATCTGTCCGCTCAAATCTTCGAGGCTGACGAAGGCGATTTTGCCGCGTTTGCCCATCATGGTGCGTACGGCGGTCACGAATCCGGCGAGGCGCACGCTGTCTTGCGGTTTCAGACGGCCTAACTTGGTCGGGGCGATTTGGCGGACTTCTTGGGCATATGGGCCGAACGGGTGTCCGGAGAGGTAGAAGCCGATGACGGTTTTTTCTTCGGCGAGTTTTTCCGACTCGCTCCACATCGGTGTGTCGATGAGCTGCACCGGTTCGATGGCGTCTTCCATCATGTCAAACAGCCCGCCCTGATTGGCGTTAGCGGCTTTTTGGTCGGCGTTGTTCATGGCTAGGTCGATGTTCGCCAAGAGCATGGCGCGGTTGGGTTCGATGCTGTCGAACGCGCCGCCGCGTATCAGGGCTTCGAGGGTGCGGCGGTTCATGTGTTCTTTGCCGACGCGCTCGCAGAAGTCCAAGAGGCCGGTAAACTTGCCGCCGCTTTGCCGCGCGGCGATGATGGATTCGACGGCGGCTTCGCCCGTGCCTTTAATCGCGCCGAGTGCGTAGCGGATTTTCATGTTCGGATACGGCGTGAAGCGGTAGTCGGATTCGTTGATGTCGGGCGGCAGGAACTCGATGCCGTTGGCGCGGCAGTCGTCATAGAAATGCTTGAGCTGGTCGGTGTTGTCCAATTCAGACGACATGGTCGCTGCCATAAATTCGGCGGGATAGTGCGCTTTGAGCCATGCGGTCTGGTAGGAAATCAGAGCGTAGGCGGCGGCGTGGGATTTGTTGAAACCGTAGCCGGCGAATTTTTCCATATAGTTGAAGATTTCGTCGGATTTTTCGCGCGAAATGCCTTGTTTTGCCGCGCCTTCGGCGAAGATTTCGCGGTGTTTTACCATTTCTTCGGGTTTTTTCTTACCCATGGCGCGCCGCAGTAAGTCCGCGCCGCCGAGCGAGTAGCCGCCGATAATCTGCGCCGCCTGCATCACTTGTTCCTGATACACCATAATGCCGTAGGTCGGCGCGAGGATGCCTTCGAGCAGCGGGTGAATATATTGGAATTCCTGACCCTTCATGCGCGCGACGAAGTCGGGGATGTTGTCCATCGGGCCTGGGCGGTAGAGCGATACGAAGGCGATGAGTTCTTCAAACTTGGTGGTGTGCGCCGTTTTCAGCATTTTTTTCATGCCGGTCGACTCGAACTGGAAGACGGCGGTGGTGTTCGCATCGCGGAAGATTTGATAGGCGGCTTGGTCGTCAAGCGGAATCTTGCCGACATCGACGATATCGCCGGTGGTGTTTTTGATGTTGTTCTGCGCCATTTCGATAATGGTCAGGTTGCGCAGACCCAAAAAGTCGAACTTCACCAAACCCACGTCTTCCACGTCGCCCTTGTCGTACATGGATACGGGAGATGCGGATTCGTCCGCCTGATACACAGGGCTGTAATCGGAAATCTTGCCCGGCGCAATCAACACGCCGCCCGCGTGCATACCCAAACCGCGCGTCAAATCTTCCAGCTTTTTCGCCAGCGTAATCAGTTCGTCCGCTTCTTCCGCTTCGATTAATTCCTGAATCTGCGGCTCGGCCTCCATGGCTTTTTCCAAACTCAGGGGTTTGTTGGCTTCCAACGGGATCAGCTTGGACAGTTTGTCGCACAGCATAAACGGCAGTTCCAGCACGCGCCCTACGTCGCGGATGACCGCTTTGGAGGACATTGTGCCGAAGGTAACAATCTGGCTTACCGCATCCGCGCCGTATTTTTCGCGCACATATTCAATCACTCGGCCGCGGTTTGCCTGACAGAAGTCAACGTCAAAGTCGGGCATGGAGACGCGTTCAGGGTTTAAGAAACGTTCGAACAGTAGGGCGTATTTGAGCGGATCAAGGTCGGTAATCTTCAATGAATACGCCACCAATGAGCCTGCACCCGAACCACGGCCCGGTCCTACCGGACAGCCGTGTGTTTTTGCCCAGTTGATAAAGTCTTGTACGATAAGGAAATAGCCGGGGAATTTCATCTGGATAATGATGTTCAGCTCAAAATCCAAACGTTCCTGATATTCCGGCATTTTTGCCGCACGCTCCGCCTCGTCGGGATAAAGCTGAACCATGCGTTCCTGCAAACCCTCGTTGGACAACTTCACCAAATAATCGTCCAGCGACAGGCCGTCCGGAGTAGGGAAGAGCGGCAGGAAGTTTTTGCCCAATGTGATGTGCAGATTGCAGCGTTTGGCAATTTCCACCGTGTTTTCCAAGGCTTCGGGTAAATCGGCGAAACGTTCGGCCATAGTTTCCGGTGGAATGAAAAATTGGCTCGGCGTGAAATCGCGCGGACGTTTTTTGTCCGTCAATACCCAGCCGCCTGCGATGCACACCCGCGCCTCGTGTGCGTTGAAATCGTCGCGGCTCATAAACTGTGTCGGATGCGTCGCCACCACCGGCAAACCCAGTTCCTCCGCCAGCTTCACGCTGCCGGAAACGCAAGTCTCCCATTCAGGGCGTTCGGGCAGGCGTTGCAGCTCTAAATAAAACGCATCGGGGAACCACGCCGCATATTTCAACGCCGCCGTACGCGCCGCGTCTTCATTGCCGTTCAACAGATTCACGCCCACTTCGCCGTAATGCGCGCCGCTCAAACAAATCAAGCCGCTGTTGTCGCCGTTTTCCAGCCATTCGGGATTGAGTTCCGCATGATGGATATTGCGGTCTTTGCCGACATAGGCCTCCGTCAAAAGCTCGCTCAAGCGCAGATAGCCCGCATCGTTGCGGATAATCAACATGGCACGGAACGGTTTGTCGGGCGCATTCGGATTGCCTATCCACACATCCGCCGCGCCGATGGGCTTAATCCCTGCACCGCGGCAGGCTTTATAGAATTTCACCAAACCGAATTCGTTCATCAAATCGCTGATGCCCAAAGCAGGCAAACCGTATTCCTGCGCTTTGGCAATCAGTTTTTTAATCCGCACCATACCGTCGGTAATCGAGAATTCGGTATGCAGGCGCAGGGGGATGTAGGTCGGCTCGGTCATGGCAAAATCGGCGTGAACAATAAAAGGCGTATTGTAGCAGGGTTGGCAGCTAAAGGCCGTCTGAAAACCAAATGTAATGAGGTTGGATAAAGCAAATAAAACAGAAGGGGGCTTTCTTTCAGACGGCCATGTTAAAATATCGCCATTATTGAAAAGGATTAAATGATGGAAGCAACCGTCTATCTTGAAGACAACGAATACATCGCTTTATGCGACCTGTTGAAATTGGCCGGCCTAGCTGAAAGTGGCGGACAGGCAAAAGCGTTTATCGCCGAAGGGCTGGTGTTGCGCAACGGCGAAACTGAAATGCGCAAAACCGCCAAAATACGCGGCGGCGAAGTGATTGAATTTGACGGCGCACGCTTGGAAATTGCCGATGGATACGACCCTGAAGAATAAAGCTGAAGCCATCTTGGGCGAACCGCTTTTAGACGAACCTGTCCGCCCCGAATCGTGGGAATGTTGCGGCAGCGAGTGTGGTGATGCCTGTATCCAGACGCTTTATTGGGCGGAAAAAGCACGCTACGACGCGCAACAGCGGAAATTGAAAGAAGCTGGTTGGACTGATGGCGAAGATGAGGCAAAGGCCGTCTGAAAACGATTGGCTTCAAACAATGCTGCATTAAAGCCAATGCCGTCTGAAAGTTTCAGACGGCATTGGCTTTTTTAAAGTTTAAATTAAGATTGTGTTACCTCGGAAGCGGTTGCATTTTCAGGTGTGCCAGGTGCAGCATCGGCAGGAGCCTGATAATCTGTATTTTGCGATGAAGAGGGCTCAGCATTGTCATGTTTATGATGCTTATCATGTTTACCAAAGTGTCGTTTGTCTTGATCGTCATCTTGTGCTACTGCCAATACTTTGCCGTTTTGAGCATCAACCAAAGCTTCGTATTCGACGCCGTCTTTCAAGATTTCTACTTTGTAACGGCCGCCCAAATGTTGTTTGTATTTGTAATCGACATCTTTAACGACGCCGCCCACTTCTGCTACCGCTGCTGCGGCTGCTTGCTGGCCGGAAACCTTTGCAAACATACCTTCTTTGAAAGCCATGGTACCTGCCGCACCGGCAACGCCCAAACTTGAAGCAATAATACCGGCAATGATGAGTTTTTTTGAAATAAAAGCGTTAATGCGTTTCATGATTTTCTTTCCTACTGTGTTGTTGAACGATGAATGTATTCTATGCCTCAACAATTAGCTGAACATGAGCAAAACGCTAAGATGTGTAATGGGTTGCAATACTAAAATTAACACTTTAATAATAATGGAGATCGAAGCCGCGTCTTTCAGACGGCCTTGCTGATATGTTGTGATGGCATATTTGGCGAAAGTTTTGGTTTGTGTGTGAAAACAAAAGCGTGATGAAAAAAGGGCATGTGTGATACATGCCCTGAATGAAATGGTAAACGCGATGGTGAGAAACCAAATGACGGAATAAGATTTGCGGTTGGTCAACTCATTTGTCGCCGCCTTGTTTTACAATCATTCAGGCGATGTTTCGCCTGCAAGATTCTCGATTTCTTCGCGATGCGCGTCAAACCATGAACCGACCACTTGATTGACTTCGTCCATACCTTGTTTTTTGAGGCTGGAGAACAGTTGAACGCTGATTTTTTGGCGGTCGGTGTAGGGTTTGAGTGATTTTTTTACAGCTGCCAACGTTTTAATTTGGTCGTTTTTAGACAGCTTGTCTGCTTTTGACAGCAGGATATGCACAGGGCGGCCGGTGATGTGGAAAAAGTCCAGCATCTGAATGTCTAAAGCCTTGAGCGGATGGCGCGAGTCCATAATCAAAATCAGGCCGATCAGTTGGCGGCGTTGTTGCAGGTAGTCGCCCAAGAGTTTGACCCAGTGCGCACGAATGGCCTCCGGTACTTGCGCGTAGCCGTAGCCGGGCAAGTCGACCATGAAATTGCCGTTTTCCAGCTCAAAGAAATTGATGTGTTGGGTGCGGCCCGGTGTTTTGGAAACGTAGGCAAGGCGCACATGATTTGTTAAAGTATTGATAGCGCTGGATTTGCCGGCATTGCTTCGGCCGACAAAGGCAATCTCGGCCGGCGTGTCGGGCAGGTCTTTCAAATGGTTGACCGTTGTAAAGAATTTGGCGTTTTGAAAAAGGTTCATCAGTATTTCCTTGCATGGAAACAAAACTGCAACATCATAATTTGTATCGAGCATTTATGTTGCAGCAGTTTGGTAATTTGAGTAGTAATTTAATGTAAACTTGGTATAGAATAGCACGTTTATAGAATTATCGGTTTTAATCGGGAAAATTCCCCGGTATTTGAGTATAAAAAAGGCATTGACGCGGTACGCAATGCTGTAATCAGGAGCACTCCATGAAACGATTGACTTTATTGGCCTTGGTATTGGCTGCCGGTGCGGTTTCCGCTGCCCCTAAAGCAGATGCTGAAAAAGGCAAACAGGTAGCGACTACTATCTGTGCGGCGTGTCACGCAGCCGATGGTAACAGCGGTATCGCAACTTATCCTAAACTGGCAGGTCAGGCTGCGGCCTACGTCTACGGCCAAACCATGGCCATCAAAGACGGTACCCGTACCCACGGTGCTGCCGGCGTGATGAAACCGATGGTGATGAACTTGTCCGAACAAGACATCCGCGACGCTGCCGCCTACTACGCCAAACAACAAGGCAAACCGGGCGAAGCCAATCCTAAAGAAAACCCAGAGCTGGGCGCGAAAATCTATCGCGGCGGCCTGAGCGCTAAAAAACTGCCGGCATGTATGTCTTGTCACGGTCCTAGTGGCGCAGGTATCCCTGGCGGCGGTACTGAAATCCAAGCCTATCCTCGTCTGGGCGGCCAACACAAAGCTTACGTTGTCGAGCAAATGAAGGCTTACCAATCCGGCCAACGCAAAAACGCCATCATGGCCGATATTGCCAACCGCCTGAGCGAAGAAGAGTTGAACGCAGTAGCCAACTTCATTCAAGGTTTGCACTAAATTTCGTTCTGAAGCGAGTTTATTGATACAGGCCGTCTGAAAACCCTTCAGACGGCCTTAGCCAATATAAACCGATAAGCCTGATTGGTTTTTTCAAATAGCGACAGCAAGATTTTTACTGCAATATGCAGTATTCTTCCTTTCGCATCACACGTCATAGCAGTCCGTTCCATCGGATCGGGTTGCCCCAAGCCGACATTTGAGACATGAGTAAATCTTCATCATCCGTCCCACTTATCCGTAGACCATGGTTTGCCTTTTTCAGCTCCATGCGTTTTGCCGTTGCCCTGCTCAGCCTGTTGGGCGTGGCTTCGATTATCGGTACGGTCTTGCAGCAAAACCAGCCACAAGTCGATTATTTAGTGAAATTCGGCCCGTTTTGGTCGCAGATTTTCGGCTTTTTGGGCCTGTATGATGTGTACGCCTCGGCGTGGTTCGTTGTCATCATGATGTTTTTGGTGATTTCCACCGGATTGTGCCTGATTCGCAATGTTCCGCCGTTTTTGCGCGAGATTCGTTCGTTCCGTGAAAACGCGAAGGAAAAATCACTGGCGGCAATGCGCCATTCTATCGTTTTAGACGGACAGGTAACGCCCGAAGTCGCGCAACGTTATTTGGAAGTGCAGGGCTATGGCTGCAAAACCGTTACGCGTGAAGATGGTTCGGTTTTGGTGGCGGCGAAAAAAGGTGCGATGAACAAATGGGGCTATATCTTTGCCCATGCCGCGCTGATTGTGATTTGTTTGGGCGGTTTGATAGACAGCAATATTCTGCTGAAAATCGGTATGCTTACCGGCCGGGTCGTGCCGGACAATACGGCGGTTTACGCCAAAGACTTTAAGCCCGAAAGCGTGTTGGGTACGTCCAATTTGTCGTTTAGGGGCAATGTCAATATTTCGGAAGGGCAGAGCGCGGACGTGGTATTTCTGAATGCGGATAACGGCATGCTCGTGCAAGACTTGCCGTTTTCCGTCAAATTGAAGAAATTCCATATCGACTTTTACGATACCGGTATGCCGCGCGATTTCGCCAGCGACTTGGAAGTCACGGACAAGGCAACCGGCAAAGTCAGCGAACACACCATCCGCGTCAACCATCCTTTGACGCTGCACGGTATTACGGTTTATCAGGCAAGTTTCGCCGACGGCGGCTCGGATTTGACGTTTAAAGCGTGGAATCTGGCTGATGCCGACCGTACTTCGGTCAAACTCAAAGCAACTTCCATGCGCGAGTTTCCGCTGGATTTGGGCAAGGCTTCTTATAAATTGGAATTCGACCAGTTTACTTCGATGAACGTCGAAGACATGAGCGAGCCGTCTGAAAAAGAGCAAAACCTGAAATCCGCCATCAATGATGTTCGCTCCGTCCGTCAAGAAGGCAAAAAATACACCAATATCGGCCCGTCTATCGTTTACCGCATCCGCGATAAAGCAGGGCAGGCGGTCGAATATAAAAACTATATGCTGCCGGTAAAACAAGATGAAGACTATTTCTTCATTACCGGCACACGCAGCGGCTTGGCGCAGCAATACCGCTGGTTGCGCATTCCGATGGATAAAAACGGCAAAATCGATACCTTTATGGCTTTGCGCCAATATTTGAAAGACGACGCGGCACGCCGTAAAACCGTTGCCAACGCCGTCAAAGGCGCACCCGCCGAAATCCGCGAGCAATTCATGGCGGCGGCGGAAAACACCTTGTCGATTTTTGCCAAAGGCGGCTATTTGGCTTTGGACGAGTTTGTTACCACCAACATTCCCAAAGATCAGCAGGAAAAAATGCAGGGCTATTTCTACGAGATGCTCTATGGCGTGATGAATGCCGCTTTGGAAGATACGATCAGTACATACAATCTGCCGGCTTGGCCGCAAGACGAAAAGCGCAACCGCTTCCTGCTGCATGCAATGGACGCCTACACCGGTTTGACCGAGTATCCTGCGCCGATGTTGCTGCAATTGGACGGCTATTCCGAAGTGCGCTCTTCCGGCCTGCAGATGACCCGTTCTCCGGGGGAATTCTTGGTGTATTTGGGTTCGGTATTGCTGGTGTTGGGCACGGTATTTATGTTCTATATCCGTGAAAAACGTGCTTGGCTGCTGTTTTCAGACGGCCGTATCCGTTTTGCCATGTCTTCCAGCCGCAACGAACGCGACTTGCAGAAAGAATTTCCGCAACACACACGGCAATTGCAGCAGCTTGCCAAGGATTTGAACCATGAATAACAAACATCAGGCCTTGCCCGAGCATGAGCTTCTGACACACAAATCATTTATCCGAAACCTCAACCTCTTCGACTGGGCATTCGCACTGCTGATTGCCATCGGTGCGTTTATTGCCCAAACCCAAGCCGGTCTGCACATGGACATCTACGAAATGGTGATTTTGTGGGCGAGTGCCGGTATTGCCGTTTTTCTGGGTTGGTTTTTCAAACCGATGCGCTGGTTTATCCCTGTGGGTGTGTGCCTGGCGTATTTTGCCGTTGATTTGTATGGCGGCGATATCAAACATGCAGACGGCTTCTTGCTCAAATACCTGTTAAGCAGCCAGTCGGCGATTATGTGGCAATGCGCGTTTGTGTTCTTTGCCTTGTTTGCTTATATCGTCGGCGCGATAGCGGCGGTGCGCAAAAATGTGCCGTCCAATACGCTTTTGGGCATGGGTACCGTGTTTGCGTGGGTCTCCGCGATGGCGGGCTTTGTCGGTTTGCTGGTGCGCTGGCATGAAAGCTATCTGCTGCGTCCCGATGCCGGCCATATTCCGGTTTCCAACCTTTACGAAGTATTCATCTTGTTCTTGGTCATTACGGCGCTGATGTATCTCTATTACGAAGGCCGTTTTGCCGTACAAAAACTGGGTGGCTTTGTCTTCAGCTTTATGGCGATTGTGGTCGGATTTGTCTTGTGGTACAGCGTTTCACGCGAGGCGCATGCCATTCAGCCGCTGATTCCTGCTTTGCAGTCTTGGTGGATGAAAATCCACGTTCCGGCCAACTTTATCGGCTACGGCGCATTCTGTATCGCCGCCATGCTGGGTATTGCCGAACTGTTGGCACTCCGAAAAGAAGATGCGGGCAAAAAATCATGGCTGCCGCACTCGCAAGTCATTGAAGAAGTCATGTACAAAGCGATTGCCGTCGGTTTCCTGTTCTTCACCATTGCCACCATCCTCGGCGCATTGTGGGCGGCCGATGCGTGGGGCCGCTATTGGAGCTGGGACCCGAAAGAGACTTGGGCATTCATCGTTTGGCTGAATTACGCGGTCTGGTTGCATTTGCGGCTGGTGGCAGGCTGGCGCGGCAAAGTGTTGGCTTGGTGGGCGGTCATCGGCTTGGTCATTACCGCCTTTGCCTTTATCGGCGTAAATATGTTCTTGAGCGGCCTGCATTCTTACGGCACTTTGTAAACCGCTTATTCCGCACTTTATTTCAGACGGCCTTTTTCCGTTTTCGGAGAAAACGCCGTCTGAATCGTTTTTAATCATTTTTTCAGACGGCCTCAAACCATGTTGGTATTAGGAATTGAATCATCTTGTGACGAAACCGGCGTTGCGCTCTACGACACCGAGCGCGGCCTGTTGGCGCATCATTTGCACACACAAATGGCGATGCACGCCGAATACGGCGGCGTTGTCCCCGAATTGGCCAGCCGTGACCATATCCGCCGTGTCGTGCCGTTGACGCAAGGTTGCTTGAAGGAAGCAGGCGTAGGCTATGCCGACATCGACGCGGTTGCCTTTACGCAAGGCCCGGGTTTGGGCGGCGCATTGCTGGCCGGTTCAGGCTTTGCTAATGCGTTGGCATTTGCCATCGGCAAGCCCGTTATCCCCGTTCACCATCTTGAAGGCCATTTGCTCTCGCCCTTGTTGGCAGACGACAAGCCTGAATTTCCATTTGTTGCTTTGCTGGTGTCGGGCGGACATACGCAATTTATGGCTGTACGCGGTATCGGCGATTACACTTTGCTGGGTGAAAGCGTGGACGATGCGGCAGGCGAGGCGTTCGACAAAACGGCCAAGCTTTTAGGTTTGCCTTATCCCGGCGGTGCCAAATTATCCGAGCTGGCCAAACTCGGTACGCCTGATGCCTTCACATTCCCACGCCCCATGCTCCATTCGCACGATTTGCAGATGAGCTTTTCCGGTTTGAAAACCGCCGTTTTGACCGCTGTCGAAAAAGTCCGTGCCGAAACCGGTTGCGATGAAATTCCGGAACAAACACGCAACGACATTTGCCGCGCCTTCCAAGATGCGGTAGTCGATGTATTGGCGGCCAAAGCCAAAAAAGCGTTGTTGGATACCGGCTTCAGAACTTTGGTGGTTGCCGGTGGCGTGGGTGCAAACTGGAAACTGCGTGATGAATTTTCGTGCTTAACCGTCAAAATGCCGTCTGAAAAAGGCAAACCCAAACCTCAGGAAGAAAAAATCAACGTCTATTTTCCGCCGATGGCATACTGTACCGACAACGGCGCAATGATTGCCTTTGCCGGCGCGATGCGTCTTGCCGAGCGTCAGGCTGTCGGCGCATTCAATGTCAAACCGCGCTGGCCGCTGTCGGATATTGTGAAGCAGGACTGATGTATTAGACTGCTTCGATGCAATGAAAGGCCGTCTGAAAACCTGAAGATATGGTTTTCAGACGGCCTTTAATGAAACGGATGTTTGCGGTAAAACTTCATTCAAAAAGATGAGTAATTTTTTCATCCGTTTTTTCTACAATATTAACTTTGATTGATTGCAAAAGGCCGTCTGAAATGACGAATTTATCCAAAGGTTTGCTGGCTGCGATAGCGTCCAATTTGTTGTTTGCCATGCTGTTTTTGTACGGCGTATGGATGCAGCCGATGAGCGGAACGGAAATTTTTGCGTGGCGTATGGTGGCGATGCTGTCGGCTTTATGCGTGCTGATGACGATGGTCAACGGTTGGCAGGCGGCGGCGCGTTTTGCGAACAATATCGGCCGTGATTGGAAGCGGTGGCTGTTGATTGTATTGCCGACGCCGATATTTGCCAGCCAGTTGTGGCTGTTTGTCTGGGGGCCGGTCAACGGCGAAGGGGTAAACATCGCCATGGGTTATTTCCTGTTTCCTTTGGCGATGATGCTGGGTGGACGGATTTGGTTTAAAGAGCGTTTGAACCGGTTGCAGAGGGTGGCGGTAATCTTGGCGTGTGCAGGCGTGGCATGTGAATTGGTACGGTCGGGTGCATTTTCGTGGACGACTGTATGGGTGTTCGGTACCTATCCGTTTTATTATCTGCTGCGCCGAAAACTGGGCGTGCCTTCTTTAATCGGTCTGACCTTTGATTTAATGATGATTACGCCGTTTGCATTGGCGTATATTATATTTGCAACGGATACGCCGGCGATGATTGCGGCCAAACCGGTTTTAATCTTTTTTATTGTGTTGCTGGGTTTTAATAGTGCAATATCCATGCATTTGAATTTGAAGGCGAATCAGTTACTGCCGGTGGCAGTGTTCGGCATGTTGAGCTATTTGGAGCCTGTATTGCTTTTTATTGTGTCGATTGTATGGCTGGACGAGCCGGTGCAAGGCGGCGCATTGATCGGCTACGGACTGATTTGGTCGGGATTGTGCGTGATGATTGTCAATGGCTTGTTGGGAATGAAGAAAGAAAAGAAATTGGCTAAAACTTGATGATAGATTGAGGCCGTCTGAAAAATGGGTTGACCAATATTTTCAGACGGCCTTGAATATTAAAAAGGACGTATCGGGTACGTCCCTTTTGTTTACCAGCTTTGGGCGATACGGTCGGCTTCTTGCAGGCGTTCGACGGTGCCAACGTCCAACCAAAGGCCGTTGTGGTGTTCGCCGCTGATTTGGCTTTGGTTCATGGCCTGACGCAACAGAGGGGCAAGTTTGGCAGCCTGGTGCGCCGGGGTGTCTTTGAAAAGCGCGGGATGATAAACGCCCACGCCGCTGAAAGTCAGGGCTTGTCCGTCTGTGGATGAGGCGGATACCAGGCCGTCTGAAAGCAGGCCGAAGTCGCCTTCGGGATGGTGTGGCGGATTGTCCACCAGCCACAAATGGGCGAGAAGGTTGTGTTCCTGCATACGCTGGGCAGCCAGTCGTGCAGCTTGGAAATCAATGTCGGTCAATACGTCGCCATTGACGACCAAAAACGGCTCGTCGCCCAAAAGAGGCAGGGCGGTGGCAATGCCGCCGGCGGTTTCCAGGCCTCCGGCGCGCTCGGGAGAATAGGCAATGCGCACGCCGTAGTCTGAACCGTCTTTCAAGGTATCTTCGATTTGTTGGCCAAGCCAGGCATGGTTGATGACGATTTCAGTGAAACCGGCCTGCTGCAGGCGGCGCAAGTGCCAGCCGATAAGCGGCGTGCCTGCTACTTTGAGTAAGGGTTTGGGCGTGTGGTCGGTCAGGGGGCGCATGCGTTCGCCGCGACCGGCGGCCAGTATCATTGCTTTCATGAGGGTGCCTATAATGTGTGAAACAGAAAAGGTCTCAGGCCGTCTGAAAAATGAAACCGATGTTTCAGACGGCCTGAGACCTTTATTTATGCCAAATATTTGAATTGCCTACGGAAATACAGCAATGCCGGTGTTTGTGTGTCGGTATTGCGGATTTCGTTGATCTGAACGAAAAAGACGTAATGCGTGCCGATTTCGCGTTGATCGACAATGCTGCCGTGCAGGTGCGCCAGCGCGCCTTCGACTTCGAGCTGTCCGGTTTGTCCCCTATGCCAAATATGGTATTCGAAGCGTTCTTCGGGCGAGAGGTCGGTCAGTCCGGCAAAGTGTTCGGCGACATCCTGCTGGCTGTCGTTGAGTGTGTTGATGCACAAATCACGGTTGCCTTGCAGGATGGGAATGATGGCGGATTGGCGGTTGATGCACAGCATGACCGTCGGCGGCTCGTCGGTAACGGCAGTTACGGCAGTCATAGTAATGCCATAGCGTCCCGCTTCGCCGTCTGTCGTGATGACGTGTACGCCGGCGGCACAGGAGGCCATGGCATCTCGAAATGGTCTCTTGAGTGTGTGTGTTGAGTCTGTCATCCGGCTTTCTTTATTTTAATGCCTGTTCGATTTTTGCCAGCTCTGCCAAGAGTTCTTTGAGTTGTGCCATTTTTTCTTTGGACAGAACTTTTTCAATCGCATCGTAGCGTTCGTCAACCAATGCGCCGGTGGATTCATAGAGTTTCTCACCTTCGGGCGTCAGTTTCAGGTAAACACGACGTTGGTCGTTGGAAGGCTTCAGGCGGACGGCCAAACCTGCTTTTTCCAAGCGGGTCAGAATGCCAGTCAGGCTGGGGCGAAGGATGCAGGCCTGATTGGCCAAATCTTGAAAGTCGAGTGTGCCGTTTTCCGCTAAGAGCCGGATGATACGCCATTGCTGGTCAGTAATATTGGCTTGGTTCAGAATAGGGCGGAATTGGGTCATCAATGCTTCCCGTGCCTGAATCAGACCGATATTGATAGATGCATGTTTAGATTGGTTGGGCATTACTAAGTCTCCGGTGTTATCAAAAATCAAACCGTTGAAGCGTGAGGTAGATTGATAAAGGCGAATATTGCTGTTTTAAGGCTGCCGTCGGCAGCCGGGTCATGGGAACAAAAGCATCACTGCCACAATATTAGATGAAGATCTCTAACAGTTTGTTTTGATAATAATGTTTCCAATTGTTCTTATGGTTATATCTTAGTCTATTTTCTTTATAATCTCAACAAAATCATATGTTATTGGGAAAGAGATAGTTTATTTATTTATGAAATCGAATTGGTTGAATATATTCAGGTGAAATTATTCTTTGGATTTTCTATTTTTATTGGATTTTCAATGAATTTAGCTGAAGATATTTGCCAAGTAAATTCTGATTTTTAATCCGATATAACTGGAAAGTCCGGATGTGTGATGAATCATTTTGCCATCTTTTAATATGATAATGGTCGGTGTGACGGCTATATTCCATTTTTGAGCCATCAGGCCGTCTGAATCATTGAAGTTTGGAAAGGATAGATTGTTTTGTTGCATATGGTGGGCAATGTCCGCGTCGCTTCCGGAGCGCAAGGCTACGCCCAGTGTTGGGATATTGTCTTGGTGCAGTTTTTCTATGGTCGGCGATGTGTACGAGCAAATACCGCACCAGCTACCCCAAAAGTAAACAACGGCAACACGGTTCTGGCTGAAGGATTGGAGGGAGGTGGTTTGTCCATCGATTAAAGTCAGTGTTTGTGCTGTCAACTGCAAGGGTTGGTCAGGCTTGCGCACCCAGTCGACAATCAGGGATAAGAAGATGAAGATAATCACAGCCTGAAGCAATGATTTGGCGTAGTGGAGTAGGGTTTTCATCATATATTGCGGGGATATTGGATTATTGTTTTATAAATGAAAAAAGCCTTGCAGAGCAAGGCTTTTTGATTCGATTCTGAAAACGTATTAACGTTTGGAGAATTGTTTTGCACGACGTGCTTTGCGCAAACCAGGTTTTTTACGTTCAACTTCACGAGCATCGCGAGTAACGAAGCCTGCTTGAGACAAAGCTGGTTTCAGGGCTGCGTCGAAGTCGATCAGGGCGCGAGTAATGCCGTGACGGATAGCGCCGGATTGACCGGTTTCGCCACCACCGGTTACGTTAACTTTGATGTCGAAAGATTCAGCATTTTCAGTCAGAACCAGAGGTTGACGTACAACCATGCGGCTGGTTTCACGTGCGAAGAATTCGTCAACGGGACGGCCGTTTACGATGATTTGGCCGGTACCTTTAGTCAAGAATACACGAGCCACTGAACTTTTGCGGCGGCCTGTGCCGTAGTAGTATTTACCGTTCATGTCGTGTCCTTATTATTTCAGTTCCAAAACTTTAGGTTGTTGTGCAGCGTGGCCGTGTTCTGCGCCGGCGTACACTTTCAGTTTTTTGATCATGGCGTAGCCCAGAGGACCTTTAGGCAACATGCCTTTTACGGCTTGTTCCAAAGCGCGGCCTGGGAATTGCTCTTGCATTTCACGGAAAGTACGCTCGTAGATGCCGCCTGGGAAACCAGAGTGACGGAAGTATTTTTTGTCTTCGAATTTAGCACCGGTCACGCGCAGTTTGTCTGCGTTGATGACGATGATGTAGTCGCCGGTATCAACGTGAGGGGTGTATTCGGGTTTGTGTTTGCCGCGCAGACGGTGTGCGACTTCGGCTGCGACACGACCCAGAACTTTGTCTTCTGCGTCAATGACGAACCATTCGCGCTTCACCTCGTGGGGTTTTGCAGAGAAGGTTTTCATGGTTGGAATCCAGATATATATAGAAAGTTATGGATTTTAAAGAGGAGATTGGTTTTTGTCAATCTTAATCGAACGTGTTTGATGCATGAATATGCGGTTTTTTCAGACGGCCGGAAATCTTTACGAAAGTCTTTACTTGGAAAGGGAAAAGCCACACCTGTCGGTATGGCTTTTTTAGGGAATCCCCACGAGTGCCGTTTAGGCTGAATCCGCTTGAACCTTGCTGACAAGGCGGTCACCTCGGGTAGTTTCGGGTGCGTCCGATAAACGGACGCTCGCGCCCACTACAGCTCCCGGCAACCTAAAGCGAACGTATTGGTTCAAAGGAATGTATGCCTTCGCGAACACCGCAGGGAAAAGGGGAAAATCAGTTTTACTCCAAGCGCGCCAGTGCTTTTTGGCACGCGTTGTTCATGTCGGTTATTCTACGCTCAAATTCACCGATTGCCAAATCGTCGTTGAGGGTGGCTTTCAAGAGGTCGTGTACAACGTTGAGGGCTGCCATGACGACGATTTTGTCCGTGCCGACGATGCGGCCGCTTTCTTTAATCGCATCGCTTTTTTTGTTTAGCATTTCAACGGCTTGCAGGAGGGTGGCTTTTTCTTCACTCGGCGTGTTGATGGTGAAGTTGACATTCATGATGTCGAGATTGACTTGTTCGATACTCACGAGGCATCCTTTTATTGTTGTGTTTCTTGGGGCAATCGGGCAATGAGGCTGCGGATTTGGTCTGCACTTTGGGCCAGCGCGTTGCGGTAGTTTTCTTTTTCGGCAGTCAGGTTGTCAATTTTGCTTTGCAGGTCTTCTTTGAGTTTGCCGACTTGAACCAGCAAGGCTTCACTAAGTTCGTCAATGGCAGCGTCGTGTTGGTGTTTTTGTTGCTCTTGCTCGAGTTTGAGTCTGTCGATTTCTTCGTTGAGACGGCGGTTTTCTGAAACCAGCGTTTCAAATTTTTGGACAAGTTGGTAAACGTTGATTTCCAGATTGTTCAGTGATTGGTTCATGTGTTTCCCTTCAGACGGCCTGATGGCCGCCATATTGTGCGTCAGGCCGTCTGAATGGCAGACGGCGCGACCGTTTATTCGAAGCGCGCGCTTCGTTCCATCAGTCGTTCAACGACTTGCTGCGGGGTCATTTCTTTGCGGATGAGTTGCAGCAGGGTTTGAGTGATGGGCATATCGATTTGGTATTTGGCAGCGGTGTTGAAGACTTCTTCAATGGTGCTGACGCCTTCGGAAACGTGGCCGATTTCAACAAGCACTTGATGCAACTCTTTGCCTTCTGCGAGGCCGAGGCCGACGCGGCGGTTGCGCGAGAGTGCGCCGGTACAGGTTAGGATAAGGTCGCCGATGCCTGCCAAGCCCATCATGGTTTTAGGTTGTGCGCCCATGGCGATGGCAAGGCGGGTGATTTCGGCAAGGCCGCGTGTTACTAAGGCTGCGCGTGCATTGAGGCCGTATTCGAGGCCGTCTGAAAGGCCGGTGGCAATTGCCATGACGTTTTTAACGGCACCGCCCACAGCGACGCCGATGACGTCGGTGCTGCCGTACAGGCGCATTACGTTGGTGTTCAGTTGGGCAGTGGTTTCTTCCACCCAGTCTTTGTTTTCGGAAGCAAGCACGACGGCGCAAGGTAGTTGTGCTGCAAGTTCTTGGGCAAAGCTCGGTCCTGAGAGAACGCCGATTTTTTTATTGTTAGGCAGGACTTCTTTCAGTACTTGGAAAGTCAAAAGGCCGGTATCTTGTTCAAAACCTTTGCAGGCGGCGAGAACGGGAATATCGGCGGCGTTATGCTGTTTGAGCAGCTCGGCGCTGCTTCTGAGTCCGGCTACGGAGGTGACGATCAGGGCAAGTTGGCTGTCTTTCAGCGCTTCTCCCAAATCGGCGTGAACGGTTAGGGACTCAGGGAAAGGGAAGCCGGGCAGGCCGCGTTTGTTTTCGCGATCTGCTTGCAGGGTGCGGATTTGGTCGGGATTGCGTGTCCAAAGGGCAACTTCATTGTTGTGGTGCGCAAAGTGCAACGCGAGAGCTGTACCCCACGAACCTGCGCCGATGACGGTAATTTTCATGTTTCTCTTCCATATGGGAACGGGGCTTACTTTAAAACAAACGGCTTTGGGGTGCAAGGGCGGCGTTTGTGAAAAATTTTTTGTGCTGTTTAAAAAGCCTTAGGCCGTCTGAAAGTTCAGACGGCCTGCTTCGGTTTATGATTTATTGTTACCGGAATGGTAGGCATCGTAGGCGTAGTAGTCGTAGCTGTTGTTGGCTTCGCGCTTCATGCCGTTGAGGACGACACCTTTGATGTTGATACGGTTTTGTTTGAGGCGTTCAACGCTGGCCTCAAGCTCTCGTGCACGCGTGTGTGCATAACGGCTTATCATCAGGACGGTGCCTGCATGTTGGCCGATGATGACGGCGTCGGTCACGGCCAATACAGGCGGCGTGTCCAAGATGACGTAATTGTAGCGTTGGCGCGCGTGGGCGAGCAACTCGTTGAAACGTTTGTCCATCAAAAGCTCGGATGGATTGCTAGGATAGCTGCCGCTGCTGATGAGGTGGAGGTTTTCAATGCCGGTCTCTTGTACGGCTTTGGCCGGAGCCGCTTTGCCGTTGAGGATGTCAGACAAGCCGAACTCGGGGGTAAGGCCGAAGAGTCGGTCGAGGTAGCCTTTGCGCATATCGGTATCGATAAGCAGAACGCGTTTGCCTGACTGCGCCATTACGGTGGCGAGGTTGGCGGAGATAAAGGATTTACCTGCTTCAGGCGCGGCACCGGTAATCATGAGGATGTTGTTAGGCGCGTCCAGCATGGAGAAGTAGATATTGGTGCGCAGGGCGCGGATGGCTTCGACGGCAGTATCGGCGCGGTCTTCACTGGCCAGCAGATAGTTGGAACGGCCGCCGGTTTTCTTGAATTTGCTTTTGAAGAAGTCGCGTTTTTGCTGGGTTTTGGAGTGCGGAACAAGAGCGACGACTTCCAAATTGAGGTTTTCGATTTCTGCAGATGAAGTAATGCCGTTTTTCATGCGGTTGCGAATCATCAGCCACAAAGCGGTCAATGAGCCTGCGGCAAGTGCGCTCAGGAACGTGATTACGGCTTTACGCGGTGCAACGGGGTTTTCAGGGACATAGGCATAATCGACGATGCGGACATTACCTTGCGCGCTGGCTTTCATGATGTTGAGTTCTTGTTGTTTGCTCAACAGTTGGACGTAGGTAGCCTGGTTGGTTTCTACGTCGCGGGTCAGGCGGATAACTTCTTGTTGGGTATTCGGCAACTCGGCGATTTGTTGATTAATTTTGTTTTTAGCGCGCTCGAGAACGGCAAGTTTGTCCAATACGGCTTTATAGGAAGGGTGTTCCGGCGTGTACAGCTCGGCTAAGCCTGCTTCTTCGGTTTTGAGCAGGGTAATTTGGGTTTCGATGCTGGTCAGGCTTTCCAATGCGCCTTTGGACTCGAGCGGAATGTCGAGGGAGCCTGATTGTTGGCGGTAGGCATTGAGTTTGTTTTCAGCGTCTTGCAAGGTTTCTTTCAAGCGTGGCAATTCTTCGCTGATGAAGGCCAAACCGCTGGATGCAACTTGGACATCGCGTTCACGGTTTTGCGCAACGTAGTTGTCGGCAATGCTGTTGAGGATGACGCTGGTACGTTTAGGGTCGGTGCCGGTAAAGGCAAGGTTGATGATGGGGCTGGTTTTACCTTTGCTGATAACAGCCAGTTTGTTTTGGATGTTTTCGATGGCGCTGATGCGGGAGAACTTGGTCAACGCAAATTCTTGACCCGGATTGGCCAGTATTTGATCGATTTTGAGGGTGGTGTGATTGTTGATTTTCAGAGGCACGCCGACCTTGCCTTCGACGACGCGTTTGTCAGGCAGGGTAAGGGTATAGGCCTTGTTGCTTTTGGCGGTCAGCGTGAAGGTTTTGTTGAACCATTCGTCTTGTACGGTAAAGCTGCCGACGGTCAATTTAGGATCGGGGTCGCCGCTGATATTGTGCATCAGGCTGCCGATAACGGGTGTGTATTTGGCTTTGACTTCTTGGTCAAGCTGAAGGTCATCAACGGTTTTACCCAGCACCAAGCGTGATTGAACCAGCTCGACTTCTGCTTCAGACGGCGTGGTTTGGTTGTTGAAGATGCTGTTGATTTCGGTCAGGATTTGGTTTTGTCGCGTTTCAATTTCCAGCATGGCATCGGCACGGTATTGCGGAGTGGATGCCAGGCTGAAGGCTGCGCCAAGAACGCCGCCTGCAAGCAGGGCAGCGAGGATTTTGTATTTATTTGTCCAAATTACGCGCAGCTGTTGGCCGAAGTCGATGTCGTCGTTGTCTGCGCTGTAAGGTATGTAGGTCGTTTTTTTCATTGCTTGCTTTCTTGTTCATGCCGGTTTTATACCGGTTGAGTTTTTCCGTTTAGTTTGGTTTTCCAAGTGTCTGCGGCAGCATTGAGCTGTTCAAAAACGGCTTCAAACATTTCGCTGCTTTGTTTGTATGGGTCAGGTACGGTTTTTTTAGGTAACCATTGGGCAAACAGCATGGTTTTGCTGCGTGCCGGCGAATGGATGTCGGCCACCATATCGATTTGACTGGGCTCCATCACAAGAATCAAATCGGCCTGCTCGCACATTTGGGCGGTCAGCTGGCGTGCCGTATGGCCTGCAACGATAACGCCGTGTTTGAGTGCGGTTTTAATGGCTTGGAAATCGGCATCCTTCCCTGTCAGTGCTTTTATGCCGGCGCTGCTGATTTGATGGCCGGGTAGTTTTTTCTGCATGATCCGCTCTGCTGTAGGGGAGCGGCAGATGTTGCCTAGGCAGACGATGAGTATGTTGTGGTACATGATATTGTTTTCGGTTTATGGTCTGAAAAAAGCGTGAGTCAGACTATAAGATACTGCTTTTCCGTTTATGTGGTGTGTACGGCTTTTGTATGCCGTTTATGTAATTGGTTTGGATTGTGCGTAATTTTGTATCCTGCTGTCAAACAAGGGTCTGACAGCAGGAACCACTGTTTATTTAAATGTATTGTCGAGGGTGTTGACGTTGCTGATGGAGTTGGTAATTTGTGACATTACGCGGTTCCAACGGGTAACCGGGGCGGCGGTAACGTAAACGGTATCTTCCGAACGCAGTTTGAATTCGCTGCCCAGCGCGTAAGAAGTCGCATCTTTCAGGTTGAGCTGATAGATGTGGATAGGTTTGGCCGCATCTTCTGGTGCGCGGCGGATCACGAATACGCCGGTTGCATCAGCATAGTTTTGGTTCATGCCGCCGACTTCGCCGAGCGCTTGGGTCAGGTTGAGGCCGTGATTGCCGATCGGCAGAGTGGCTTGTTTGCCGACTTCGCCCATGATGTAGATTTTGTTGTTGCTGCTGTTAGGAACGTAAACGATGTCGCCATGGCTGAGGAGATGGTTTTGTGACATATCGCCGTATTGCAGCATGTCTTGCAGGGAAATGGTGCGGTCGACGCCGTTGTGCGTCCATTTGATGTGTTGGGTGTCGGCACTTTGGGTGACACCGCCTGCTTGGTTGATGGCATCCAAAATGGTCATCGGGATATTGGTAATCGGCTGCTGACCTGCTTGGTTGATAGCACCGGATACTGAAATGCGTTGCGAACGGAATTCGGTAACGTTGATGGCTACTTGAGGGTTTTTGATGTAGCGTTTCAGAAGGCTGGTCAGGGTATTTTGCAATTCGTCCAAAGTTTTGCCTTTAGCTTGAATTTTGCCTGCCAATGGATAAGTAATATAACCGCCCTCATCTACCCAGGCACCGCGGCTGACTTGGTTGGTTTGCGGGTTGCTTTGCTGGATAGGGGAGTTGAGGTCGGAGTGCGCCCAAACCATGATATTGAGGACGTCGCCGCTGCCGATGCGGTAGCGGTAAGCACTTTTGCTTTGCTCCAAACCTTGGTTGTTTTGGGAAAGTACAGGCGGCTTGCGCATTTTTTCAATTAGGTTGGGTGTGATGGGGTAAACGGCAACGCGGCTGTCGAGGTTGGTATCAGCGGCGGTGTCTTTGTCAGTGTAAACAGTGGTTTTGGTTCGGATTTTGATGGTCGAACCGGGAATGACTGTCGTGCTGTTGCAGGCAGCCAGTGCAAATAGAGTAAGCAGGGAGAGAGTTTTTTTCATGTAGTAGTCCTTGCAGTATGGTGTCCGGGCTGTCTGAAAATGTTCAGACGGCCTTGTTGTTTTGTTGCCAAACCAAGTCGCAGATACCGTCTTTAGGTATGAAGCCTGTCGGTGCACGCAACAGAAGCTGGCGCAGGCTGTTTTGGTCGCTTTGGAAACAAGCGGTTTCGAGTTCCGACAGTATGTCAGATAATTGCGTCCATGGAAGCATTACTTCACTGGCGGTCATAATACGGGGATGAGTGGTTTTTTGCACCTCATCACCGATGAGCAGTTCTTCATAAAGTTTCTCGCCTGGGCGCAGGCCGGTAATCTTGATTTCGATGTCGCCGTGTGGGTGTTGCTCGTCTTTGACTTTGAGGCCGCTGAGGACAATCATTTGACGGGCAAGGTCGATGATTTTGACAGATTCACCCATGTCGAGGACGAAGACATCGCCGCCTTTACCCATTGCACCGGCTTGGATAACCAGTTGCGCCGCTTCGGGAATGGTCATGAAGTAGCGGGTAATGTCTTGGTGGGTCAGGGTAATCGGGCCGCCTTCGGTAATTTGTTTTTCAAATACAGGGACAACGGAGCCGGACGAACCCAATACATTGCCGAAACGTACCATGCAGAAGCGTGTTTTTTGTTCTGGTTCGGCGGCAAGCGCTTGCAGGCAGAGTTCGGCCATGCGTTTGCTGGCGCCCATGGTATTGGTCGGACGGACGGCTTTGTCGGTGGAAATCAAAACAAAGGTGGAAACGCCTGCATCTACGGCAGCCTGCGCGCAGCAGAGTGTGCCGAACACGTTGTTTTGAATGCCTTCTATGGTGTTGAACTCAACCATAGGGACGTGTTTATAGGCTGCGGCATGGTAGACTGTGTCGACGTGATAGGCCTTCATGATGCTGCTAAGGCGTTCTTTGTTTTGAACCGAACCCAAAAGCGGTACGACTTCTACTTGGCTACCTTGCGCGGCTTGGGTTTCGCGCAATTCTTTGTCTATGCTGTATAGGGCAAATTCGGACAATTCAAACAACAGCAGTTTGGTCGGACGGCAGTTGAGAATCTGACGGCAAAGTTCGGAGCCGATAGAGCCGCCTGCGCCGGTCACCATCACGACTTTGTCGCTGATGTCGGCGCTCATCAATTCAGGGCGCGGTGCCACAGGTGCGCGGCCGAGCAAATCGACCACAGAGATTTTTTTCAATGAGCTGACGTTGATTTTGCCGTCGACCAAATCTTTCATGCCCGGAATGGTCAGGACTTCGCATTTGTATGCTTCGAGGCGGCGGATGATGTCTTTGCGTTCTTCAGGCGTAGAACTTGGAATCGCCAGCAGAATTTTGCGGACGCCGTAGCGGCTGATCAGCATCGGGATTTCATTGGGGTTGTAGACGGCAAGGTCATAGATGACGGTACGTTGGATTTTCGGGTTGTCATCGACAAAGGCAATGGCCGAATATTCGTTAACCTGTTTGATGGCTTCCAACAACTGGCGGCCGGATTGGCCTGCACCGTAGATGATGACAGGGGTCATCTGTTTGCGGTGATGGTCGGTCAGAATCGCGCGCAGGATCATGCGCGAGCTGGTTACGCCGACCACCAAGACCAAGAAATAGACGATGGGCAGGGCAAGGTGTAGTTTTTGTTCAAAAATCAGGGTGGTCAGGCAGAACAAGACCGCTGAAATGATGCTGCCGAATGCGGCGGCGGTCAGGACGCGGATGCTGACGAAGCGTGTTACGGCGCGATAGAGGCCGATACGGATGAAAAGGATGATGGTCAGCACAGCGGTGCTGCCGAAAGCCAGCCAGTTGGCGATACTCAACCATTCGTCGGAATATTGCACTTTGAGGCTTTGGGCAAACCAAAACGCCACGAATATCATCAAGATATCGTGAATGACGAAGAAGGTTTTTTTAAGGTTGCGCGGCAGAGCCAGCAGGGTTTCCAAGTTCATTTTATATTTCTTGTGTCTGAGTGTTGTAATGTGGCTTGGTACGGATTGTTTGAAGCAGGCTGTTTTATTTTTTTCAGACGGCCTGAAGTTGCAGGCCGTCTGAAAATGATTATGCTGTGGCTTCAATCAATACGGCTTCGATGTTTTCTTTGCAGAACGCAATTTCTTCATCGGTCAGGGTTGGGTGCACCAAGAACATCAGGCTGGTGTCGCCCAACTCGACAGCGTTTTTCAAACGCTCTTTCGGACGCCAAGGCGTGTTGTCGAAGGCTTTTTCCAAATACACTTCGGAGCAGCTGCCTTGATAGCATGGGACTTTGCGCGCGTTCAGTTCATTGACGATGCGGTCGCGCGTCCAGCCGTCTTTTAGGTGTTCGGGTTTGACGAAAACGTAGAACTTGTATTGCGCGTGTTCGATGTAGTCGGCCACTTCAACCAAACGGATGCTGGCGAATTTGCCCAAGCTTTCAGCCAGTTTGGCGGCGTTTTCTTGGCGGCGCGCCGTCCATTCGGGCATACGTTTGAGCTGGATGCGGCCGATGACCGCCTGCATTTCCAACATGCGCCAGTTGGTACCGAAGCTTTCGTGCAGCCAGCGGAAACCGGGTGCGTGTTCGCGGTTGTACACGGCATCGTAGCTTTTGCCGTGGTCTTTGTACGACCACATTTTGCTCCATAGCTCTTTGTCGTTGGTGGTTACCATACCGCCTTCGCCGCCGGTGGTCATAATTTTGTCTTGGCAGAACGACCAAGCACCGACATGGCCGATAGAGCCGACGGATTTACCTTTGTATTTCGCACCGTGCGCTTGGGCGCAGTCTTCGATAACCCACAAGTTATGTTCTTTTGCCAAAGCCATGATGTCGTCCATTTCGGCAGGTATACCGGCAAGGTGAACCACGATGATGGCTTTAGTGTTTGGCGTCAAAGCGGCTTTGATGGTTTCGGCGCTGATGTTTTGGCTGTTCAAATCGACATCGGCAAACACCGGATTTGCACCGGCGGTCACGATACAGGATGCGGAAGCCAAGAAAGTACGCGAAGTGACAATCACATCGTCGCCTTGGCCGATGCCCATTGCTTTGAGCGCTACGTCCAAAGCCAACGTACCGTTGGAAAGGGCGACGGCGTATTGAGTGCCGACAAAAGCAGCAAATTCTTTTTCAAATTCGCGACATTCCGTACCTGTCCAGTAGTTGACTTTGTTGGACAGCAGGACTTTGGAAACGGCATCGGCTTCTTCTTGAGTAAAGCTTGGCCATGGGGAGAGTGATGTATTAAGCATTTGTTTTTCCTGCAAAAAGACTGGTTGAGCCTTTAGGGGCGATTTCTTCCAGCAGTTGGCGGTTGATCAGGGTGTATTTTTGACCGTTGATTTCGACGTATGCACCGTCGTAAGGCGGGAACCAAAACGCACGGATTTTTTTCTCCACATCGTCGCCGTCGCGGATTTGCTTCATGGCTTCCATCTCATCACGGCTGACGTAGCGGCCACCGATGTTTGGCGTAGTCGGCAATTTGGTTTTTGACTCGATGGCGCGGGTGATGATGCGTCGCGCGAAATCTTCCAATGCCTGCATGGTTTTGCGTTCGAGAGATTGGGCGGTTTCTGTTTCAGCTTCGATAGGGAAACGATCCACTTCGATGATTTCGCCGGTATCGATGGAGGCATCGACGTAGTGGGCGGTATTGCCCCATTCGTTCAGCTCGTCCATGATGGCCAGATTGTAGCCGCCTGTGCCTTTGTATTCGGGCAACAGCGCAGGGTGGAAGTTGATCGTGCCTAAAGTCGGAATGCTCAGGAATTCATCACGCAGCTTGCGCCAGTAAAGGACGGACAAGCCCAAATCGTATTTCAGACGGCCTTCTCGCATTGCTTCCAAAGCCGTATCGAAGGTGTACAGGGGCAAGCCCAATTCCTGTGCGGCGGCCGTGGTCGGCGAGCCTTGCAGATGGCTGTCGGTCAAGACGCCGACGATTTCGATATGGTCTTGTTTGGTCAAAAAACGAAGCAGGTTGGCGGAAACCTGTTTGCGACCCATAAATAAGATTTTCATGGAGAAATGTCCCTTATGCATTTGCTTTTTCGGTGGCGGAAGTTGTCAGTGTAGTCAATTCTTCCAGGGTGTTTATCCAAAGGGTAGGCTGGTATTCACGACCGTATTGCTCGGGCTCGGCTTGATGAATATTGTGCGGCTTAGGCATGATGCCTATGGAGAGCCAACCCAGTTTGTTGGGTGCGACAAAATCTTTTTTGATGTTGTCGCCGATGTAGATGAAACGTTTTGCAGCCGGATATTTGTTTTGCAGGAAGACAAAACGCTTATCGTCGGGTTTTTCCGATTGCATGGCTTCTGAAATCAAAATGTCGTCAAACAAATCGGTCAAACCCAAGGCCTGTATTTTCAAACGCTGTGTCAGACTGCGGCCGTCTGTAATCAGGGCGCGTGCGGCAAAAGGGCGCATCAGCTTCCGTAAAAAAGACGGTTCGACATAGGGTCGGATAACAGGTCGGTGTAGTCGATATTGCCACAAAAGTGATTGTTTCTCTAGTTCGTTTAATTTGCAATGATGACACAAATTGTTGAGCCAGTCTTTACTTTTATTGTCTACAATTTCATTTAGTACGTCGGCATCATATTGCGGGTAAAGCGACGTAATTATCCCTACAACTGCCTGTATTCCAGAGCATTTGTAGTCGTACTCAGAGTAAAGCGTATCGTCAAGATCAAAGACGATGACGGATTCTTCCGGCTTAATCATGTTCTCTTACCAAAACTTTAGCATCGTAACGAAGCATGATTAAATTGTTTTCCCAGTCGTCGGAGAAGGGGACGTCTTGGCCGCCGATGTATTCTTGAATCAGCCAGCCCGGATAGTTGCCGCCTGCGGCGTAAGTCAGTGGGAAACCGCCGCCGAAGCGCGGGTTAATTTCCACACCGTAGGTTGTGCTGTCGGTTTTGCTGACGAAGAATTGCGCGGTAATGCAGCCGCGTGCGCCTTCCAATACGGCCATTTTTTCAATCAGCTCCTCATACAGGGCATTGCGTCGGGTTGCGCCTTTGCTGACTTCACCGGTGCGCACTTCCAAACGCTCGCGAGGAATGGCGCATTTCAGACGGCCTTGACGGTCGTAATACATATCGACGGTAAACTCGGAGAAAGTATTCTCGATATCGATGTATTGGGCGAACATCATTTTCGGGTCTTCGGTAATGTCGACAGTCAAATCAGCTGGTGTGTTGATTTTTTTCGCACCGATGGCGCGGCTGCCGTCATAAGGCTTGGTAAAACATGGGAAAACCAGGTGGTCCCGTTCGTAAATTTCAGGGGAACGGATGCTGTATTGTGCAAACAGGCCTGAGGTCAGGCGCTTGTCGCGGCACAGGGTAATCAGCTTTGCATCGGAAATGACAATATGTATTCCTTCAGCTTCAAAACGGTCACGTGCTTCGGCCAGTTTGAGCAGCTCGGTATCGATGGTTGGCACAATCAGACCGATGTCGTGTTGTTTGGCCAACTCGAAAATGCTGTCAATGTATTCGGCTGCATCGATACGCGGCACGCTGAAAGTGCGGTCGGCAACATGGCAGGCAGAAGACATGTGTGGGTTGAGGTCAGTGGCAAAAACGCCGATGCCGTCTGAAAAACGTGCGGCTTCGGTTTGAAAGTCCTGCACCAATTCGACACGGCGACCTGCCGACAGAATCAGTATATTATTTTTTTTCATCAGTTTTGTTACCCGTGAAATAAGGCATTGTGGCTTCCCCTTCGGCTGAGATGCCTTCTTTGACGAAGACTTTTTTAACTGTCAGGAACAAAATTTTTATATCCAGCCAAAAGCTAAAGTTGTCGATGTACCAAACATCGTGGGCGAATTTTTCATCCCATGAAATGGCGTTGCGGCCATTGACTTGAGCCCAACCGGTCACGCCTGGTTTCATTTCGTGGCGGCGGTTTTGAAAGTCGTTGTACAACGGCAGGTAGTGCATCAGCAGCGGACGAGGGCCAACTAGACTCATCTCACCTTTTAAGACATTCCATAATTCAGGAAGTTCGTCCAAACTGGTGGCACGTAATTTTTTGCCGAAATCGGTCAGGCGTTCGCTGTCCGGTAGTGGGTTGCCATCTTTATCGATTGCATCGCGCATGGAGCGGAATTTAATCATTTTAAATGGCTTGCCATCTTTGCCCGGCCGCTCTTGGATGAAGAATACGGGCAAGCCTAGGTTTTTGCGGATGAGGTACACCAAAATCAAAAACACAGGCGACAGGATAATCAGTCCTGAAGCGGAGGCGACAATGTCAAACAGGCGTTTGAAAAATTTATTCATGAGCTAATCTTTCAATCAGGTTGACGATTTTTTGATAGGCAACGTCGCGCTTGAAACGGCGGACGATTTCTTCGGACTGAACAGGATCGTTTTTACGCTTCAAAATATCTTTGGCGGCTTGAACGAAACCGTCCACATCGCCGGAACGGTAGTTCGCATGCGGCAGCAGGGTAAGGACTTTGGCAACTTCGTCGTTGACCTGGCTGTTCAGAATCGGTTTTTGCAAAGCCATATAGTCGGAGAGTTTGTTGGTAATCGATGCCATTGAATAGGACTGGATGGCGTTGATGGCAATGTCGCAGCCCTTGGCAACCGACATCATTTCGGCATAGGGAATGTAGCCGTAAAACTTGATGTCGTCGCAGGCGTATTGTTTGAGCCTGTCCAAATCAGGGCCGCCGCCCATGATGTGCAACTCGACGTTTTCGCCGGCGTCCAACAGCTTGAGAACGCCTTTGCACACGGTTTCCACGTCATAGCTGTAACTGAGCGTGCCCAAGTAGAAAAAGCGGGTTTTGTCGTCACCAAAATCTTTGGCAGGCGCGGCATCGAGTTTGGGAAAGTCAGCACCGATATAGACGACTTCGCCAGGTACATTCGGATTGGCTTCTTTGGCACGGTCGAGATAAGTCTGCGATACGGCAACCAGCGCGTCGGCGTAGCGGTAGGCTTGGTTGGCGCGTGAAGCAAAGGGCAGCAGGTTGTGCGGTACTTTTTTCAAAAAAGGTACGACTGAGGAGAAAGACTCCGGCCATACGTCCTGCACATCGACAATTAGTTTGTAACCCAAACGCGCTTTGTGTTTGCCCAACAGCAGGTTGGTGGCAATCAGCGGATAGGCGGAAAAGACGACGTCTTGTTCGCCCGGACGGCAGTTTTCCAACCATTTTTCAAAATGTTTGACGAAGTGGTGATGGCTGGCCAAGCGTCCTAAAGACACGTTTTTGCTGTATCCGCTTTCTTCCAACAGCATGACTTTCAGACGGCCTTGTGAGGCGGCCTCGGCATCTTCGGGCCGTCTGAAAGATTTGTTATAGTGCTTGAAGTTGCTGGTAATCAGTAACACGTCATGCGACTGAGACAACAGCTCGGCAAGATACCAGAAGCGGTTGAAATGCGGCTCGGACGGCAGTGAGCAATAAGGGGCGACGATGGTAATATTCATGTTTCAGACAGCCTTACATTTCGTACGCAGCCATGGTGGTGCGGTAGATTTCGTCGTCGGAGCATAAGGTTTCGACGTGTTTGTGCAGGGCTTTACCCATTTGACCGCGCAACTCTGGACGCTTGATGAGTGTATCGACGGCTTCGATAAATGCTTCGTCATCGCCGAAAGGAATGCAGTAGCCGGTTTGGCCGGTAATGACCATTTCCGAAATGCCCGCCATGTTGTAGGTTACGACAGGCGTGTCGTAAAGGCCGGCTTCCAAAATATTGTTGCCGACACCTGCTCCGTGGTCGCCTACACAATGCGGCGTGTTCACCAAAATATCGACTTCTTTGAAGTAGCCGGTCAAGTCGCGGACGCCGCCGAGGAAGGTGACTTTGTCTTCAATGCCTAAACGTTTGGCTTGGGTTTTGAGGTTGTCCATTTCTTCGCCGATACCTGCAACGTTGAGGCGTACAGGCATACCACGGTCAACCATTTTCTTCAAAATATCCAACATCAGATGCACGGCGCGGACGGTGTCCAAACGGGAAAGCGTGCCCAGTTGGACATAGTCTTTGACTGTTTTTTCAGGAACGAAATCTACTTTGTGCAGGGCGTTGTAGGTGTAGGTGATGCGGTTGGCAGGGAAACCGTAACGGATGAGTTTTTCACGTTCGTGTTTGCAGTTGCCGATGATGTACACGCCCAGCTTGTCGAAAAGCTTGGCGATTTTTGGATAAGTTTCCGGATCAAGGCCGCGCGCGTGGTAGAACACTTTGGTTTTCGGCGAGGCAAACTTGGCCGCAATGGCGCAGGCCGGAACGATACGTGCCATTTGGCAGTGAATCACATCGGGCTTCTCTTTTTTCAGCAGTTTCATATAGGCAAACGTGCCTTTGACGTAACCCAAAAGACCACCTTGGTAAAAATCAATCGGCTGCCAACGGATGCCCAATGCTTGCGCTTCCTGAATCAAAGGGCCGTCTGAAGAGGCCAATACGATATCGTGTCCGCGTTGTTTGAGCAGGCGACCAAGGCGGAAAGTGGCGTTTTCAGTGCCACCGAGGCCAGACATGGAGGTAGTCAGGGTGATTTTCATGATATTCCCTTTGTTTTAGATGGGGTATAGCTATATGTGTAAGCGGCCTGATTTTGTAATTTGGATGCGACAAATGCGCTGTAAATGTAAATCAGCAGGCAGGGTAGCCAGATGAAGGGCATACGCAAAATGGTGGACGGAATAAAACCTGCCAACAAGAAAATGCCCAAAGTTACCCAAGCCAGTACGCGTGATTTGTTGGTTAGTGCACGGCTTGAGGTAGTGTAGAGGAAATAAAACGCTACAAATGCAATAAAACCGAGCAGGGAAATTATGCCGAAACCCAAATACAGTTCGATGATGAAACTGTGCGGATTTTCAAAACCCAGGCTGTTACTCAAGTGGCCGCCAAAATAGTCGCGAAAATTTTTTGGTCCGTAGCCGGTTAGCAACAGGGGCGGATTATTCCAAAAATAGTTGTAAATCTCCTGACGGTAGGACACAGAGTTGTCGCTGTCTAAATCGAATAGAAAAAGGTACACGCGGCTGGAAAACCGTTCAAGAAAAGGGTTGCCGTTAAGCGACAGCAAAAATTCCGCGATGACACGGGATGGAATCATCGATAATATTAACGCGAGCAGTCCTGTGGCAATAACGGTAATAAAACCATTTTTACGATAAGCTATATAAATTAGTGAAATCAAAAGGTAGCAGGCAATAGCTGTTCTTGATACGCAAACAAAAATGGCCATACCTAGTAGTAAATATAATCCCCAGCCCAGTAGTTTCTCTTTGTGTTTGCGTCCTTGCAGTTGAAAGAAAAATAGGATGGCGGGTGCGAGGCAAACGGCAGTGGCAGCAAGGTTGTTGGGATTGAAAAACAGCCCTTTGAGCGAACCTTCTTTAATGGCCAGTTCATCACTGGCACTGACAAACTGAATGCCGGTAATCAATTCCACAAATGGTGGAACGGCAACATAAAGGGCAAAGACCAATAAAAACTTCTGAATAACGCCCAATGGATCTTCAGCGCGCATAAGCACTTGGTAAAACAAGTAGAAAAAAACCGGCACCGCCATAAAAAACAAGATGTCCATGTATTGAGTCGGTATCAGCGATGTAATGCCCATGTGGATGGCCGGCCAAATACACATGGCGGCCAGGGCGCAGAGCATGACAAAAATTTTGCGCGGAATATGCTTGCCCTCCAAAAAGAATACGGCAAGGCCAATCAATACGAACAACAACGATAAAGGATTATCGATGCGCGGTACGCCGATTTTAAAAGACAGCGCTGGCCCCAGCATATAAGCTGTAAACATGATGTATAGGATGTAAGTGTATAAATTTAGACGTTTTATTTTCATAGTCGTTCTGTTGTTATCGTAGAGACGTAAATCTCAGGTTGGCTATTTTGCTGAACGGTTTAATTTGACTTTGATTTTTTCGGTCGCGGCAAATAGTGCTTGTTTGTATTTTAGGAACAGGAAACCCAGCCCGACTGCCCATGCCAGCGCAAACCAGATGTAGTTGTCGCGCGTACCCAGCCAAGTATAGGCAAGGCAGATTATCAGGCAGAGCGTTGAGTTGGTATAAATCTTCAGGCGCGGCAAAGGCTGCCACAGGCGTGAAGAGAATTCGGTTTTAAAGATGAAAAACAGCCAAAAAGCCGTTGCGCTGGCCATAGCCGCACCTTTTGCACCGAATTTCGGTACCAGCAGATAGAGCAGGGCGGTATTGGCGATAAAGGCAACGATGTTGATGACGGTAATCAGCCAAGTCGAGCGGACGACGTTCAAACCGATGCCACTGACTTCGGTCAGCGTATAAAACAGGGGGAAGAGCATACACGAGAGCAGGATAAATTGAACCTGCGTGTATTTTTCCGGCAGTATCCAAGTCACCATCGGCGAAAAAATCCCGATAAGGCAAATCATTGCGCTGATGAGGACGGTCATGGAAAGCGTGATATCGCCGATTTTGTCCAGATTGGTTTTTTCTTCTACCCATTTGAACACCAAAGGCGCCCAAATGGTGGAAAACACACTTTGGAAAATCAGGGCGACGGCACCAAAGCTGACTGCCATCGAATAAATGCCCAATTCGTCCAATCCCGAGATGTCTTTGAGGACAAAGCGGTCAATCGAAGTCAGGCCCCAATAGGCCAAGTTGCCGAATGCCAGCGGCAGGCCGTAGCGCAGGCCGTCCCGATGCAGCTCGGGCGACCATTTCGCATGGGAAACGGCTTGCAGGTCTCGGCGCAGCTGATATATCAACAGTACAATGGTCAGCACTTGGGCTGCGGTGTAGGTAAAAACCAGCGAAGTAGTATTGGTAGGCAAGCCGGAAGCAATCACGGCAAAAACCAACACCAAAATCAAGAATTTCGGCGCAAGCTGACTGACGGAAAAAGCCAATGCCTGCTCTTTCATCCGCAAAATCAGGGCTAAAAAACGGGTAATCAGCGTGGTGGCCAAGAAAATCAGAAAGAGAATCCCCAAATTTGCACTGGGGATGTCAAAAATGATTTCAGACGGCCATGATGCGTTTATCAGTAACACTAAAACCACAACCGTCACAGTCAGGATCAATGGCGATAAAAAAACGGATTTGAACAGCGCGGCCTTGTCTTTAACGGCGTAATAGTCGCGAATATAGGATTGGTCCAGTCCCAAGCCTAAGAGCAGAATGCTCAGTCCGGCAATGGTCTGCAAGAGTACGATACGGCCGATGTCTTCCGCAGGGAAGTACCATGAGATAAGTGGCAGGGAAAGCAGGCCAAAGGCGGCGCTTCCTAGCGGGCCCAATGCGTAGCCGAGGATTTTTTTCGCGTTCATATTATTTGTTTTCAGACGGCCAGAAGTTCGAGCTGAGCGTTTTTCGTAAGGTATGTGTTGTTACCGTTGCCGGTTTGCCAAGGCCGTCTGAAAAAACAAATGGCCTTGGCAAACCGGCCGCCGTCCAAGTTGGGGAAACCGGAGGCAGCCGGACGCGTCTGAAGCAAGATTATGCTTTGATGACTTTAGGATTTTTCACTGGGAATTTGCCGCGTGTATCGACAATCAGCTTGGCATGTTCGGTAATCATGTCATAGTCGAATTTGTCGTGATCGGTGGTCAGAACCACGCAATCGTATTGAGCAACAGTTTCAGGAGTCAGCGCTTCGCTCTTCAGGTCGAAGTAGTGGTGGCCGGGGATGTGCGGGAACTCTGGAACGTGCGGGTCAGAGTAGGAAACCACTGCGCCCAGTTTGTGCAGACGGTCCATCACTTCCACAGACGGGCTTTCACGCATATCGTCCACGTTTTTCTTGTAGGCGATACCCAATACCAAGATTTTGCTGTCTTTGATAGAACGGTTGTGGTCATTCAAAGCCAGGCCGACTTTTTCGATAACGTAGTCGGGCATATGGGAGTTTACTTCACCGGCCAGCTCGATGAAGCGGGTGTTTACGCCGTATTCGCGTGCTTTCCAAGTCAGGTAGAACGGGTCGATAGGGATACAGTGGCCGCCCAAGCCAGGGCCTGGGTAATAAGCAACGAAGCCGAACGGTTTGGTTGCAGCGGCATTGATGACTTCGTGAATATCGATGCCCATTTTGTCAGCAACGATTTTCATCTCGTTCACCAAGCCGATGTTTACGGCGCGGTGGATGTTTTCCAGAAGTTTGGTCAGCTCGGCAGCTTTGGTGGAGCTTACTGGAACAACTTTATCGATGGCAGGTTGGTACAGCGCGAGGCCGACTTCCAAACACGCAGGGGTATGGCCACCGATGACTTTTGGAATGGTACGGGTTTCAAAGTTAGGGTTACCCGGGTCTTCTCGCTCAGGAGAGTAAACTAAGAACACGTCTTGACCGACTTTCAAGCCGCCTTCTTCCATGCGCGGTAGCAATTCTTCTTCGGTAGTGCCGGGATAGGTGGTAGATTCCAAAGACAGCACTTGACCGGCGCGCAGGTAAGGTTTTACCGCATCGGTAGTGTCAATCACAAAGCTCATGTCCGGCTCGCGGTATTTGTTCAACGGAGTCGGTACGCACAAAATGACGGCCTCTACTTCGCCGATGCGGGAGAAGTCGGTCGTTGCTTCAAACAGGCTGTTGGAAGCAGCGGCAATTTTGTCGGAAGGGATATGCTCAATGTAGCTTTCGCCTTTGTTGAGCTTGTCGACTTTGTTGGTGTCAATGTCGAAACCCAAAACTTGGTAACCGATATCCACATAGCGCAACATCAGTGGTAAACCGACGTAGCCTAAGCCAACGATGCCGATTTTTGCGGTCTTATCGGCAAATTTTTGTATCGTAACGTTTTTCATGATGTCTTTCGTTTAATGAATGAGTAAATCGGGAGTGTTTTCCCGAAGCCTGAGTTGTTTGCTGCAACCGCATAGCCATAGCCGGCTGCCGTATCGTGTGAAGCCTTAAAACCATACTTATAATTACATTAGACGGAATCATAAGCACTTATCTGATTCGTCTCAATCAAAAAAGTTTAACGGTCGTTCAGACGGCCTGTAAGGTATGAAAAAGGTATTTTTGAATATTGGACTTTTAGAAGTTACATTCAACTAAATGTTTTAATTTTAGATATTGTTTTGTCAAATGCATGGTTCATGAAATCAAACTACCGTTTATGCCGTTTAAAACCCTTCTAGAATAAAAACTTTTAATAAATTTTCATGGCTTAACTTATCTTAATAATTCATTCTTTCGTGATGAAAAAAAGGAAAATTTGTCGACAATCAGCTTAAGGATAGTTAACACAAGTCAAAGTTTTAAGTTGGAATACGTTGTAGTCATTATAATATTTCGATGAAAAAACACATTTATTGCTATGCAAATGATAGATAGATTCTATTGAAAATGGTTTAATTATCAAGCTGAGGCAATTAGATGGATTTTTTCCGGAGGACCCATTTAATGTCCTGCCCGATGATTTCTACCGATTGACTTTGCCAAGGGCCGTCTGAAAGTATGGCGGCCGGATTTTCAGGGAGGGAGAAAAGAGGTTTGCCTGCGCCTAACAGTTTCGGTGCTTGGTAGAGGACGATTTCATCCACCAAGTCATCCTTCAGGAAGGCTGAAGTAAGTGTTGAGCCAGCTTCTACCAGAACTTCGCCAAAGCCAAGCTCTGCCAGTTGCGGCATGAGGGAAAGAAGATTGATGCGACCGTTGATGTGTTCAGACGGCCTGATGATGCGGATATGTTCAAATTTACCCAGCGCCTGCAAACGTTGTTCGTCTGAGGAAAGGGTAACGATAACGGTCGGGCTGTCGGTATCGGTCACGAGGTGGCAGTCCAAAGAGATTTGTAGTTGGCCGTCCAAGACGATACGCGCAGGTTGGCGTAGAGTGGGGAAGCTGCGGACGTTGAGCTTCGGGTCGTCGGCAAGTACGGTACCGATACCGGTCAAAACGGCGCAACTTTCGGCACGGAGAATTTGTACGTCTTCGCGTGCCGCTTCGCCGGTAATCCAAAAGCTGCGGCCGTCTGAAAGGGCGGTTTTGCCGTCTAAACTGGCGGCACACTTGAGGCGGACAAACGGTCTGCCGCGTTCGATACGCGACAGGAAACCGCGGTTGAGCTCGCGCGCCTGAGCTTCCAACAAACCGCTTTCTGTACGGATTCCGGCGGCTTCCAGCATAGACAAGCCTTTGCCTGCGACCAACGGGTTAGGGTCGGTCATGGCGGCGACCACGCGCGTTACGCCGGAATGAACGAGTGCTTCGGCGCATGGCGGCGTGCGGCCGTAATGGCTGCAAGGTTCCAGCGTGACATAGGCTGTTGCGCCTTTTGCCGCCGCTCCGGCCTGCCTTAACGCGTGAACTTCAGCGTGCGGCTCGCCTGCTTTGACGTGGAAACCTTGTCCGATGATTTGGGCGCCGTGTGCAATCACGCAACCGACGCGGGGATTGGGGGAAGTAGAAAACCGCCCAAGCTTGGCCAGCTCAAGGGCGGTTTGCATCATTTGGGTATCAAGTGCGGAAAACATGGTTTCAGACGGCCTTATTTGGCTTTGCATTCGGCGATGACTTGGGTGAATTCGGAAACGTCTTTAAAGCTTTTATAGACGGACGCGAAGCGGACATAGGCAACTTGGTCGATTTTTGCCAGCTCTTCCATCGCCATTTCGCCGACGATGCGCGAAGCGACTTCTTTTTTGCCCAAACGGTAGAGGCGCTGCTCGATAAGGGCAACGGTTTCATCGATTTGTTCTTGTGTGACAGGGCGTTTGTGCAGCGCGCGCTCAAGGCTGGTTTGCAGTTTGTGCGGATTGAAGGGAACCCGTGTGCCGTTGGATTTGATGACTTGCGGCATCCGCATTTCAACGGTTTCAAAGGTGCTGAAGCGTTGTCCGCATTCCAAGCATTTGCGACGGCGACGGATGCTGTTGGTGTCTTCCAGCCATCGCGAGTCGGCTACTTGTGTATTGGGGTGTTGGCAAAACGGGCACTTCATCGGGTTTCCTTGTCATACGCTCGGCAAGGTCGCTAAGCAATTGAATTTATTGTTTGTGAACTATTATTGTAGCGGATTGCGCTATTTTCGTATAGTAAACGCTTTGACTATGGATTAAGTATAAAAAGGCCGTCTGAAAGGGCAACTTGGGTGAAGTTGAGCTTTTCAGACGGCCTTGAGTTTTGCAGTCAATCAACCGTTAAACCGATACGCCAACGGCACGGGCGATTTCCAAACCTTCTTCCGCACTCATATAAACCGGATTCTCGGGATGGTCGCTGCGGACGATATCGCCGTCTTGAAACATCACCAATTCATTGACTGCCAATTGCGACCAAGTTTCATCACGCGTCAGGGGCAGGGTGGCGATGACGGAAACTTTATCGTTTGGGGTGGTCACTTCTGAAAAATCGACCATCACATCATCGTCCAGCAAACGCGCTTTACCAAACGGGGCTTTGCGCACGATGTAGTGCAGCAAGGTGCTGGCGTGGGCAAACAGGCAGTCGCCGTTGGACATCACGAAATTAAACAAGCCATAGCGGCGGATTTCATGGGTCAGGCCGGCGATGGCATCAAACAAAACTTCAGGTTCGGGCTTGGTGGCAAAGCGGCTGCGCAGGCGGTTGAGAATAAAGCAGAATGCGCGTTCGGAATCGGTTGAACCGACGGCATGGTAGTACTCGCCCTGCTCGGGAAAAAAATCAATCAAATGGCCGTTGTGTGCAAACAGCCAATATTCGCCCCACATCTCACGCATAAAGGGATGAGTGTTCGCCAATGAGGTCTGGCCTTGTGAGGCCTTGCGGATATGGGCGATAACGTTTTCAGATTTGATCTGATAGGCGCGCACCAAGTCGGCAACAGGCGAGTTGGCGCTGGGTTTGTCGTCGTGAAACAAGCGCACGCCTTTGCCTTCGAAAAAGCCGATACCGAAGCCGTCGGCGTGGTGATCGGTAATGCCGCCACGGCGGCGGAAGCCTTCAAAAGAAAACATGATGTCTGTGGGAGTGTTGCAATTCATGCCGAGCAGTTGGCACATGGCGTTAACCTTTTTTCCGAGTATTTATAGGGTTATTATGGTGTATCGGGCAGGCAGTTTCAATATATTCTTTGCCGTTTTGGGGCAGGTGATACAGGTTGTATCGAATTAAAAATAAAGAATTTCGCTTTGTAGGGGGATTGTTAGGACATTTACTAATTCTGTGCTAACACTTCCCCTATAAAATGCTTTGCAGAACAAAAAGACCTCCTCACATAACGATATGTTCTACTCACAACGAAACATAATTTTCCCCACCATCGTTTTACCTTAAGGAGTGTTCAATGAAACTGAATCTGCAAAAAACCACCGCTGCTGTTTTGGCTGTTGTATTCAGCGCAGGCGCATTTGCTGCCAACAATTACTACAACCCATTTGATTATGGTTACCAAAACTACAAATATGGCAAAAAATGGGGCAAGCCTGCATCTGAAGCCGAAGGTGAAAAAGTGATGAAACACGCCGCTTACCGTTCAGGCGTGTACTACACCAACGTAAACCGTATGCCCGGCAATGCAGACCGCAATGGCGTGAAAACCGTACAGGTTAACGACACATACACCCGTCAAAACCTCGGCCGCTATTCGTTCAACACCATTAAGAGCGGTGACTCTGAAGTATACTACGGCGAGTGGGTCGGCAAAGAATACGCCAAAGGCTCTAACCGCGGCGTTTTCTACTCCGGCGACAAACGTGCTACCTCTATGCCTGTATCCGGTGTAGCCAACTACGCAGTTAAAGGTATCAATAACTACACCGGCAACAACCCGATGGTTGGTACTTTGCGCGCAGACTTCGGTCAACGCGTCTTGACCGGTTCTATGAAAAATAACGCTGTACAGATGGACATCCATTCCCGCATCAAGCCATCCAGCGCATCATTTGAAGGCTACGCCCGCGCCAACGGCCACTTCGGTAAAACCGAAGGCCACTTCTTCGGCAACGGTGCAAGCGCGTTGGCCGGTGTTGCCAAATTTAAGACCGACCGCAATCTGGATACGGCATACGGCGGCGTAAAACGCTAAAATTCGTCTTTAAGTAAAATAAAGCCTGCCATCCGCAGGCTTTTTTAAACACTTGCCTCCAAATTTCTCAAGGTCGTCTGAAAACCGCCGACCGGAAAGCCGACACCATGTACAAACCGTCTGCCTGCCTGATTCTGCTTCTCTCCGCCCCCGTCCTTGCCGCGCCACGTTCTGATTTTTCAGACGACCGCACCGCGCAACGCTTGTGGCAGGATACCCGCCAAACCATGCAGGAGCAGGAACAAAAAGTGCGCGAATATCATCTCGATATTTCTGCTCCGCATACCGGGCAGACAGCCGAGAGCGATTCCGAAACCGACCAAGGCGAGGCACTGTTTAACGCCGTCAACCGCAGCGATTGGCAAGCCATTCGCCCGCTGCTGGAGCGTTACACCCAGCAAAGCGAATACGATCCCGATATCGCTTCGTTTGCCCGCGCCTCATTAGCTCGAGGCGAAGGTAAGTGGAAAACAGCCAAACAAGAATACGAAACCCTGCTGCAACGCCCCCCCGACTTCGCACGCGGACGGCTTGATTACGCACGCCTGCTTTTTGAAGGCCGTCTGAACCGAGAAGCCTCTTTTGAATTTGCACGCCTTCAAAATGAAGACTTGCCTGAAGCCGTCAAAGAAAACATCGCCCATTTCCAAGATGCCTTGAACCAGCGTCAAAGCTGGAAAGGCAGCCTTTCCGTCGGCGCCGTCCACAACAGCAACATCAATGAAGGCAGCGGCAAAGTGTGGTGTAAAACCGAAATCGACGGCGAATGTTGGGAAGAATTTTCAGGCGATAAACCCATTTCCGCCAACGACATCAAATACGAAGCTGCCGCCGTCCGCCGCTGGCAGATTAAAGGACACCACGGCATCGCTGCCCGCGCGCTCGGCTATGGCCGCTTCTACCGCGACCATAATAAAGACTTCAACGAACACACGCTCAACCTCAGCGCAGGCTACCAGTTTGAAAACCACCGCCACACCTTCGCCCTCGCCCCGCTTGTCGAATGGAATGGCAGCGGCGGCAAAACCCTCAACCGCGCCTATGGCGTGCGCAGTGAGTGGAACCTCGACAAGGGCGGCTGGACGTGGAACACCGAAGTCGAGTGGAAACACCTTTCTTATGCAGACAAAACCCGTTTGCTCGACGGCAGCCTCCTCTCCGTTTACAACACCCTGTCTTATTTCCCTCGTAGCGACCTGATGCTCTACGGCGGCATAGACTGGCAACAACGCAAAACGAAAGATCCTGTGGACAGCTATCGCCAAATTTCTGCACGACTGGGTGCGGCAAAAATGTTTGAAGCCGGTTTCGACGTTTCCGTGTCTGCTACCTTCGGCATCCGCAGCCATAGAGAAGAGAATGCTGTCCTCGAACAACGCCGCCGTGACAAAGAACAAACCTACCGTCTCAGCATAGGCGCTGACCGCTGGAAATTCGCCGACCTTAAGCCCGTCCTCAGCTATAAACACCGCCGCGTCAACGGCAACACCGACTGGCTGTACAGCTACAAACAAAACGAAGTCGGTTTGTCACTGGTAAGGTCGTTTTAATTTGCGGTAAAGAGAAATAAAAATGCATAGGCCGTCTGAAAGTATTTTTCAGACGGCCTGATTTATGATGGAAACGCTGATTTTAAGAATGTTGAACTTTGATTCAATGGAAACAGGTTGCTTAAAAACTAGGGGCTGTATTTTCGTTTTGGAAATTTAGAAAAATTCAGACGGCCTTAAAGTGTTCCCAGACCGGGCGGCATTGTTCGGGTAAGTCGGGGCAGGCACCGAGTATGCCGCCGCTGAAGTCGTTGGGGCGGTGAAAGTCGCTGCCTGCGCTGGCGAGAAAGTCGAAGCGGTCGGCAAGCAGGGCATAGTTGAGGCGGTCGTTTTTACAGCAGTTGCCGCTGTGTACTTCAATCCCTGCGCCGCCGAGATTTTTAAATTCTTGAAACAGGTTTCGTTTGGCGGTGGCGGATAATTCATAGCGCATCGGGTGGGCGATAATGGCCATGCCGCCCGCGCCTGTAATCGCGGCTACACAGTCTTCCAGTGTGGCCCATTCGTGTCTGACGGAACAGGATTTGCCGTCGCCCAGGTATTTGGTAAATGCCTGCTGTTTGTTTTTGACATGGCCTTCGCGGATGAGGAATTCGGCAATGTGGGTGCGGCTGGCCATTTCTTTATTGGCGGCCAATGCCAGTGCGCCTTCATACGCACCTGTTATGCCTTTTTTCTCCAGTTTGGCCGCAATGGCTTCCAATCGTTTCAGACGGCCTTTGCGGACTTCGGCAAGCAGGTTTTGCAGGGTTTCGTTGTGTTCGTCAAAGTCCAAACCGACAATGTGGATGGTGCGGCCGCGCCAAGTGACGGATATTTCCACGCCGTTGACGAAGGGGAGTCCGAGGGTATCGGCTTCGGCGCGTGCTTCGGCAAGTCCGCCGGTGTGGTCGTGGTCGGTTAGGGCGAGCAGGGTGCAACCGTTTTGACGGGCGAGTCGGACAACTTCGGTTGGAGACAACATGCCGTCTGAAACGGTTGAATGGCAGTGTAAATCAATCATGGTTTTGCTTTGAATTTTCTCAAAAAAGGCCGTCTGAACGTTTCAGACGGCCTTGATTTGTTAGAACAGAGAGTCCAGTTGTTGTCTGTTATTGTTGCCGGTATTGCTTGGCAGAACTGGGGTTTCGTCTAATTCTTCACGGGCTGGCGCATTGCCGCTCTCGGCACGGCGGCGGTTTTCATTCGGAACCGAGCGACGGGCAGATTGAGCGGGATGCGGAGCAACGCCGCTGTTGTCCAAGGCCAGGTCGGAGCTGGTGGTCATGCGTTCGCGCATATACACTTCGCCACCGTTCGAAACCACGCCCTCAGGGGCTTTCATCGGTTTGACGCTGGTACCTTTCAGGGCAAAGCGCATGTATTCTACCCATACCGGTACGGCGATTGTACCACCGTAACCTGCACGACCCATGCTGCGCGGTTTGTCAAAGCCGATATAGACGGCAGTCACAACGCTAGGGTTGAAGCCGACAAACCATGCGTCTTTGTTGTCGTTGGTGGTACCGGTTTTACCGGCGATGTCGGAGCGGCCGAGTGCGGCTGCACCGCGTGCGGTACCGACACGGACAACGTCCTGCATGATTTTGTACATGATGTAGGCGTTGCGCGGGTCAATGGCTTGAGGTGCGTTTTCACCGGCTACCAAAGGTTGCATTTGCGCTCTCAGACGGCCTTGGCTGTCGTAGATTTTGTCGATGACGTGGGCAGACACTTTGTAACCGCCGTTGGCAAAGACGCTGTAACCTTCTGCAATACGCAACGGTGTGGTTTCGCCTGTACCCAAAGCCATAGACAGGCTAGCAGGGATTTCAGACGGCTTGAAGCCGAAGCGTTGGATGTATTGTTGCGCGTAGCCGATGCCGATAGACATCAGGATGCGGATGGACACCATGTTTTTCGAAGCGGTCAAAGCCTGGCGCAGCGTGATGTAACCGGAATAGCGGCCGTCTGAATTTTTCGGGTTCCACACTTTGCCGTTTGCACCTTTGCCCGGCAGGGAAATCGGCGCATCGTTAATCATGGTAGAAGCAGTCATGCCTTTTGCCAAAGCGGCGGAATAAACGAACGGTTTGAACGTAGAGCCGGGTTGGCGCATGGCTTGAGTTGCGCGGTTGAAGGTTTTGCTGTGGTAGTCGTAGCCGCCGACCAATGCGCGGACTGCACCGGTTTTCGCATCTAAAGATACCAATGCGCCTTGCAACAAAGGCTCTTGAACAACGGTAAAGGTATCGCCGCTGCCTTTAACGCGAATGACGGAGCCGCGACGGATGCGGTCATCCCCCATTTTTTCGTTGTTGACGGCACGGGCGGCAAAGCCTAAAGCGTGGCTGTTCAGCGTTACTTTACGGCCACTCGGCAACTGAATCTGTACACCTTTGCGGGAGGCTTCCAATACAACTGCCGGAATCATTTTATCGACGGTGTAAAGTGTAGAAAGGTATTGGCTGACGGTTTCTTCTACGTTGTCGCTTTTGCTCAGGTCAATGTAGTTTTCTGCACCGCGGTAGCTGCTGCCGCGGTCGAAGTTGCGCAGAACTTTACGCAGGGCTTCGGTGGCCACGCGCTGGTGTGCGGTGTCGACGGTGGTATATACCTTGAAGCCTTGCGTGTAGGCATCTTCGCCGTATTTTTCAAATAGCTCTTGGCGCACCATTTCGGCAACGTACAGGGCGCTTTGATCGATGTTTTGTACAAAACGCTCGTAATGCAACTCTTCTTTCAAAGCCTGATCGCGTTGCTGCAGGGTAATCATGCCTTCTTCCAGCATATTATTCAGAATATAAGCCTGACGCAGTTTGGCGCGTTCAGGATTTACAATCGGATTGTAGGCGGAAGGGGCCTTGGGCAAGCCGGCCAACATGGCGGCTTCGGCCAATGTTAACTCGTTAACATTTTTGTTGAAATAAATTTGGGCTGCAGATGCAAAACCATAAGCGCGTTGACCCAAATAGATTTGGTTGAAGTACAGCTCCAAAATCTTGTCTTTGCTCAAAGACTGCTCGATTTTGTAGGCCAACAGGGCTTCGTTGAATTTACGGGTGAACGAACGCTCGCTGCTCAGGTAGAAGTTTTTGGCAACCTGCTGCGTAATCGTACTGGCACCGGATTGAACGCCGCCGGCCATGACGTTGCCGATTGCGGCACGCGCCACACCCCAAACGTCCACGCCCCAGTGGTCATAGAAGCGTTTGTCTTCGGCGGCAATCACGGCATCTTTCAAAACTTTGGGAAAGTCACCGATTTTGGTAAATTCACGCCGTTGTTCGCCGTAAACGCCAATGACTTGGCCGTCTGAAGAATAAATCGTCAGCGGCATTTTTGGTTTGTAGTGTTGTAAAGAGTCCAAAGACGGCAGTTTTGGATAGGTTACCAAAATTGCAATTGCAATCAGACCTACACCGAAAAGAGCCAGTCCTAATAAGAGACCCATGCAGGTCGTTATAATCTTTTTAATCATGACTAAGTAATAATTTTGCCATTAATGGCGATAAATAAAGTAAAATGGGAAACGATTTCTATCAGCCACAGTCAATACTGTGTAAAGAATAAGAAGTCCTTTACGGATAACGAAACAGTTACTCACTCCTAAATGATACAGGGAAGTCAAATCATGCGCTTATTTAAAAGCACGAAAGATACCAAAACAGGCAAGGCTTCTAGCGGATTGAACAACCGCTCTGCCATCGGCGTCGATATCAGCCAACATGCCATTAAGATGGTACAACTGACAGGCCGTAGTTTAAACCAAATTCAGCTGGAAAAATACGTTATTACCAAATTGCCTAAAAATATTGTCAAAGGCAACAAAATTCAAGACTACGATCAGCTTGCTACTTACATCCAACATACTTACACACAATTACGCAGTTCTTGCAAAAATATTGTTGCTGCTGTACCACAAAATTTGGCGACAGTCGAGCAAATTATTTACAACCCGCGTGATACCGATTTGGACTTGGAAGAGTTTATCGAGGCGGAAGTCGGCCAATTTGCGCCTATTGAAGAAATGAACTACGACTTTCAAGCTGAAGAAGTCGGTTCGGGTCAGCATGTTTTAGCTGTTGCCGCCAAAAAAGACGATGTCGAGCCACGCATTGAAATGTTTGAAAATGCCGGTCTGCCTTTGTCTGCTTTGGACTTGGACTTGCTGGCGCAACGCAATGCCTTCGTCTATTGGATGAATACGCATGCTCCCGAAATGGCAGAGGAAAAAGTTGCCGTGTTCGGCATTCATGCGACTCAAATGTATGCCCTGATTCTGCAAAACGGCCGTATTCTTTACAAACAAGAAACGCCGGTCAGTACAGAGCAGCTCAATCAGCTGATTCAGCGTACTTATCAGGTAACGGAAGAAAAAGCCGCACAAATGATGGCTTCTCAAAACAAGCCTTCCGACTACCAGTCTCAGATTGCCGACCGTTTTAATGTACAGGTTGCGCAAGAAGTTCAGCGTGTTCTGCAATTTTACTATACCACACAGGCCACTGATTCTTTTCACAATATCAAACACATCCTGCTGACCGGCTTTACCGCGCAGCAGGCAGGTTTGGCAGAAAGCATTTTCTCGCAAACCAATACGCCAACAGAATATCTGCATCCGATTTCATATGTGGAACGCAGTGCAAAAGTAGAATTGCCGCAGTTTCAAATTGATGCGCCGTCACTGACTTTGGCGTTCGGATTGGCATTAAGGGGACTTTGAGAACATGATCGAATTAACCAGAATCAACCTTCTCCCATATCGGGAAGAGATTAAACAGCGCAAGCAGCAGCAATTCAAAGTATTGATGCTTGGTGCTTTTGCAGTGGGTTTGGGCTTGGCGGCCGCTACCTATCTTGGTATTGACAGCGCCATCAGCAATCAAGAAGGCCGCAACAACTTCCTGCAAACCGAAATCGACAGACTTGATAGAGAATTGGGCGAAATCGATAAACTTCAGCAAGAAAAAGAAGCCTTCTTGGCCAAAAAACTGAAAGTTGAAGAGTTACAGGAAAAACGCTATCAAGCGGCTTATATCCTTGATTCTTTGAATGCGCTTACGCCCGATAATACTTATTTGACTGCGTTGGAAGCAGAAAGTGCGGCCAGCTATAAAATCAGCGGTCATGCCATCAGCGACAATAAAATCGCCGTTATGATGCGCTCCCTGCCAAGCACAGGTATTTTCTTGCAGCCTGAATTGTTGAGCATTAAAAAAGTAGATAACTACCAAGAATTTACTTTGAAATCTTCAATCAACCAAGTGAATACGCCGGCTCCTGCACCGACTGCCCAAAGCAGCGGTGAAACGGCCGAACCTGTGGCAGAACCTGCTCCGGAGGCTCAATAATGGCATCTAAAAACCTGAAACAATTGGACGTGCAAAACCTGTACCTTCTCAATATGCCTTCAAAACTTTTGCTGGCAGGTTTATTGATTGTCGGTATGTTGGCTTTGGGCTATGTCGGCGTATTTAAAGATCAGATTGAAACCTTGAATACGCAGGAAGCCAAAGAAGAAGAGTTGAAGGAAACCTTTACGCGTAAAAGCATTCAGGCGGCAAGCTTGAACAATTTGAAAGCTGAATTGGCTTCGATCCGTTCTGCATTCGACGTTTTGTTGAAACAATTGCCGACTGACGCGGAAATTCCGAACCTGATTCAAGAATTGCATCAGGCAGGTTCAACCAACGGACTGCGTTTGGATAGCGTTGCACCGCTTCAACCTGAAAACGATGGTCCGATTCAAAAACTGCCGTATCAGATTTCCATCACAGGCAAATACTCACAGATCAGCCAATTTACCCGTGATGTAGGCGATTTGTCGCGCATTATTACTTTAGATTCTTTAAAACTCGTGAACGCAGGTGAGGACAAAGAAGGTAAAGGTACTAAAGGCGAGTTGACATTGAGCGCGATTGCGACGACTTACAAAGCACGTCCGGCTGAAGAGATTGCTGCCGAATTGGCTGCGCAACAGGCACAAGAAGAAGGCAAACCTGCCGAGAATGAGCAAAAATAAAAGAATAGGGAAATCATGAAAAAAATCATCTTACTCTTAAGTCTTCTTCCCTTGGCAGCCTGCACGCAAAGCTATGAAGATTTGACTCAATGGATGACGCAAACCCGTCAGGAGGCGAAGTCCAAGATTATTCCATTTGAAGAGCCGACGGTTACATTGCCCAAGCCGTATAACCCTCCAAATTTTAAAGGCTTGAATGCGTTTGATTCACGCCGTTTGGACACTGCCCCTAAAGGTGGCAATGCGCCGGATGTGAACCGTCCGAAAGAAACATTGGAAGCCTTCAGTCTGGAAAATATGGCCTTTGTCGGAACGCTGCAAAGCGGCGGCAAAGTTTCCGGATTTATTAAGGTCAACGACCATGTTTATACCGTTTATCCTGGAAACTACATCGGTCAGAATTACGGCAGAATCCAAAGTATTACTGAAGATAAAATTATCCTGACCGAGCAAGTTGAAGACAGCTACGGCAACTGGGTGTACCGGAAGGCCGAATTGCCGTTGAGCAGCAAAGACGCGGATTCTTCCAATAGCTCAGATAGTTCGAATTCAAATTAATTTAGGGGTCTCACTCGATTATGAAAACCAAACACATGACAAAATTATTTGCCGGCTTCAGCGTTGCCCTCGCTGTTCAGACGGCCTTTGCAGGCAATATTACCGATATCAACGTTTCCACTTTGCCTGACAACCAAAAAATCATCAAAATCCGTTTCGACAAAGACGTCACTACACCTCATGGTTTTGTAACATCTACTCCGGCGCGTATCGCATTGGATTTTGCCAACACCAATATCCGTTTGCCTCAGCCTGTTTTGGAATATGCAGACCCATTGCTGAATCAAATTACTGCGGCGCAAAACAATGACCGTGCACGCGTGGTTTTGGGTTTGAACAAAATCAGCCAATACAATACTGAGATTCGTGGCAACGAAGTTTGGGTATTTGTAAACGAATCTACTGACCAAACCAATGCTGCCGTTGCCAATGAACGTGTGGCTACACCGTCTACTGCGCGCGCTACTCAGGCTTATCAAGCCGTTTCGGCCGCCAATATCGATTTCCGCAAAGGCGCACGCAATTCCGGCATTATTGAATTGTCTGCCCCTGGTTTCAGCGGACAGCCGGACATTAAACAGCAGCGCGATCGCGTGGTTGTGACCTTGAAAAACCATACGCTACCGACACAAGCGCAACGCAGTTTGGATGTGGCTGACTTCAATACCCCTGTACAAAACGTTACGCTTAAGCGTATCGGCAATTCTACCCAGCTCATTATCCGCAATAATAATGCGAATTGGGACATCAATACCAAAGCTTCTTCCGGCCGTTTTGTATTTGAAGTATCGCCTAAAGCCGCCAATACCGAATCCGGCGGCTTGAACCACAATGCGAACAAATCGTTCAAAGGCCGTAAAATTTCTTTGGATTTTCAAGATGTAGAAGTTCGTACCATCTTGCAGATTTTGGCGAAAGAATCCGGTGTGAATATTGTTGCCAGCGATACCGTCAAAGGCACCATGACCCTGTCCTTGAAAGATGTACCTTGGGATCAGGCTTTGGATTTGGTTATGCAGGCGCGCAATTTGGATATGCGCCGTCAAGGCAACATCATCAATATCGCACCTCGTGATGAATTGTTGGCAAAAGACAAAGCCTTCTTGCAGGCTGAAAAAGAGATTGCCGAATTGGGTCCGCTGTATTCTCAAACCTTCCAGTTGAAATACAAAAACGTAGAAGAATTCCGCAAAATTCTGCGTTTGGAAGAATACGACAGCAATAATTCCAATACCCGCAATACTCTGTTGAGCAACCGAGGTAGCGCCTTAATCGATCCGGCCACCAATACGCTGATCGTGACCGACAACCGCGGCGTGATTGAGAAATTCCGCAAACTGATTGATGAATTGGACGTTCCAACCCGTCAAGTAATGGTGGAAGCCCGTATTGTGGAAGCAGAAGATACCTTCTTCCGTAATTTGGGCGTTAAATTCGGTTCAGGTGGTGCAAGTGGCCGTAACGCATGGGGCAGCAACTGGAGCAATGCACAAACCAACTACAATACCAATGCCTCGTTTAACCGTGGTGATGTCCGCTATCCTACTTGGTCTTTGGATCCGAACGTCAGCCTGCCGACCGCAGCCGCAGTCAACAGCATTGCGCTGGTGCGTGCGTTCTCGTCCGGTGCATTGGGTTTGGAAATCAGCGCGTCTGAAGAACAAGGTAAGAGCAAAACCATTTCCAATCCGCGTGTGCTGACACAAGACCGCAAAGAAGCCAAAATTGAATCCGGTACGGAAATTCCTTACCAAGAAGCTTCTTCCAGCGGTGCGACTTCGATTACCTTCAAGAAAGCCGTTTTGGGCTTGACCGTAACGCCGAATATTACGCCTGACGGTCAAATCATCATGACTGTGAAGATTAATCGCGATACCCCGATCGACTGTACCGTAGATTCTCTGACAACCAAGTGTATCAACACCAAACACTTGAATACCCAAGCCATGGTTGAAGATGGCGGCACGCTGATTGTCGGCGGTATTTACGAAGAAGAAAGCACCAATGCAGTGAACAAAGTACCTGTTTTGGGCGATATTCCTGTTGTCGGCAATCTGTTCAAATCACGCGGCAAACGTGAAAACCGCCGTGAGCTGTTGATCTTTATCACGCCGCGCATTATGGATAATGTGGGTAACAATCTGCGTTACTAATCTTTAGAATGACAAACAGGCATATCTGCAAAGGTATGCCTGTTTTGGTTTTCAGACGGCCTGAGATGAAAGGCTGTCTGAAAAACGACGAACTTTTCCACGAAACCACCATATCGTATAAAATGACCCACATGGAAAAAATCAACGGCAATTTAATTTTAATCGGGCTGATGGGCGCGGGAAAAACCACTTTGGGCAAGCAGCTTGCCCAAATGTTTGAATACCCGTTTTACGACAGCGACTACGAAATCTGCACTTCTTCGGGCGTATCCATTCCGACCATTTTTGAGATGGAAGGGGAGGAAGGCTTCCGCAACCGCGAGACCAATATGCTGAAAAAGCTCGCTTCCCGGCGCAACATCGTTTTATCGACCGGTGGCGGCTCCGTATTACGCAGTGAAAACAGACAGATTTTGCGCCAAAACGGCATGGTTGTTTATCTGCATGCCAGCCCTGAAACCTTGCTGGAGCGTACCCGTTACGACAGCAACCGGCCGCTGTTGCAAGTTGCCGATCCTTTGGCCAAACTGCAAGAGCTGTATGACCAACGCGATACGCTGTACCGTCAAACCGCCCATCTCGTCATCGAATCCGACAGCTGTCACAAAACGCTCAAACGCCTGATACAGGCTTTAGGCGAATAAATACGCTTTGCAAAGGAATACCATGCGCACACTGACTGTCCAAACCCCGTCCCATCAATACCCCATCTTTATCGGACATAAACTGATTGAGCAGGCCGATACGCTGCTTCAGCCCTATTTAGGCAAAAAAGCAGCCATCATTACCAACGAAACCGTTGCGCCGCTTTACCTCAAACAGCTTCAGACGGCCTTAGACAGACTGGGCGTGCCGCATTTCAGCATCATCCTTCCTGACGGTGAAGAATATAAAAACTGGCAGACGCTCAACCTGATTTACGATGGTCTGATGCAAAACCGTGCCGAACGCAAAACCACTTTAATCGCTTTAGGCGGCGGCGTGATAGGCGATATGGTCGGCTTTGCCGCAGCGACTTATCAGCGTGGCGCACCTTTTATCCAAGTGCCGACCACATTGCTCAGCCAGGTCGATTCCTCGGTCGGTGGTAAAACTGCCATTAACCATCCGCTCGGTAAAAACATGATTGGCGCGTTCTACCAGCCGCAAGCCGTTCTGGCCGATTTGACCGCCCTGCAAACGCTGCCGCAACGCGAACTTTCCGCAGGCATGGCCGAAGTCATCAAATACGGCGCATTGGGCGATGCTGAATTTTTTGCTTGGTTGGAAGAAAATATGGCTGACCTGATGGCACAACACCAAGAAAAAATGGCAGAAGCCGTTTACCATTGCTGCAAAATGAAGGCCGATATTGTTGCCCAAGACGAAACCGAGCAGGGCATCCGCGCATGGCTTAATCTCGGCCACACTTTCGGCCATGCCATCGAAGCTGAAATGGGCTACGGCGTATGGCTGCACGGCGAAGCTGTTGCCGCCGGTTGTGTCCTCGCTTCCCGTTTGTCGCAAATTTTGGGCAAAACCCAACAAGCCGACACCGACCGAATTGCCACTTTAATGGAAGCCGCCTCCCTCCCGTCCGCACCGCCTGTTTTCTCATTTGAAAAATGGATAGAACACATGAGCCACGACAAAAAAGTCAGCAGCGGCATCATGCGTTTTGTCGGCTTGGAATACTTGGGCAAAGCCAATATCACCGAAATTACCGATATGGAAATCCTCCGCCAAACCTTGCAACCGTATTTGTGAGGAATGAATGAAGTTTGCTTTAAAATATAAAAAGGCCGTCTGAAAGTCATTTTCAGACGGCCTTTGGTTTTAAAACGCCTTCATTTATCGGATTAAAGCTAGATAGACCAATTTGGGTGGGTCGATTATTTAAAGCGTCTTTTTATCCAACTCGGCAATAATCAATAAGCCGCTGTCAAAGCGTCGGCTGTCGGCCAGTTTCAGACGGCCTTGATGGCGTTTGACAATGGTGTCTGCAATGGACAAACCAAGTCCAGTGCCTTGTTGTTCGGTGCCGAGAATGCGGTAGAAGGGGTCGATAACGCGTTGGCGTTCGCTTGGGGGAATGCCGGGGCCGTCGTCTTCCACCCAAATGTTGAGGTATTCGGCGGTTTCATCAAAGCCCAAATCGATGCGGCCGCCTTTAGGGGTGTAGCGGATGGCGTTGTCGGTAAAGGTTTTGATGAGGGTGTAGATTTCGGTGTCGTCGGCGTGGATTTGGCAGTCGTTTTCAACGGCAACGCCGATGTCTTGACCTTTGGCCAGCGCCAGTGGCATGAGTTCCTGCAAGACGCGGCGGAACTGGTTTTGCAGGCTGATCAAGGTTTTGGGGCGTTGGGTTTCGGGTGCTTGGACGCGTGCGAGGGAGAGGAGTTGCTCGAGCAGGTGGCGGTTGCGCTGTATGCTTTGTTGCAACAGGGCGGACTGCTCGCGCGCTTCGGCGGACAGCTGCATATTGTTGAGCCGCTCTGCCTGAAGGGAAAGGGCGGTCATGGGGCTGCGCAATTCGTGTGCGGCATCAGCGATAAAGCGTTGCTGTTGGCGGACGTTTTCGTCAGTACGTTGCAACAGGTTGTTGATGGCAACGACAAAGCCTTGGATTTCGCTGGGAATGTCTTGCGTGTCCATCGGCGAGAGGTCGTTGATTTGGCGCTGTTCCAAATCGTTGGACAGGGTTTTGACGGAACGCATGGTGCGGTGGGTAATCCAGACGGTGAGCAGGATAATCAGGGGCAGGGCGAGGAGCATGGGGAGGATGCTCTGTACGGCGGCCATTTCGGCTAGCTCTTCGCGGTAGTCGCTTTCCTGCATGACGGTGATGCGGCCTTGCTTGGTAGTGCGGGTATAAACGCGGTAGTAATCGTCATCGTCATCAGCCTGAATGGTGTGCAGGCCGTCTGAAATTTTCTCAGGCAGGCTGACAATGGGGTTGGGCGTATTGGGAAATTGAACGGAAATCTTGTTGTCGTTGTCGAGTGAGTGTTTCTCGTCATCGGCATCGCTCGGGTCGAGATAGTTCGCGACTTGGCGCAACAGGTCGTCTTGAACCTCTTGGGTCTCGTGATAAGTATCGTAATATGAAAATATGCCTGCAAGGATGGAGAGGGGTAGGAGCATGCAGATCAGGGCAAGGCTGATTCGGACTTGCAGGGATTGTTTGATGGTGTGGATAAGGCGTTGCATGGTTTGTGTGTTGATATTGTTGTGGTTTTTCAGACGACCTGGTTGTTTTGTGCAACCAGCCAGCCGACCCCGCGGACGTTTTGAATCGCTTCTTTGCCGAGTTTTTTGCGTAAGGCATGAATCAGGAAGTCAACGGCGTTGCTTTCGACTTCTTCACCCCAGCCGTAGATTTTGTCTTCCAAATCGCTGCGCGACAGAATCATGCCCGGACGCAGCAGCAGGGCTTGGAGGACGGCAAATTCTTTGTTGCTGAGCATGATGGCCTGTTCCTGCCCGACCACTTCCGCCTGATGGGTGGAAGGGTTGAGCGTGATGATGCCGTTGCTCAGCAGCGTTTGCGCCTGTCCGCCGTGTCGGCGCAATACGGCGCGCATACGGGCTTGCAGTTCCGCCATGTCGAAGGGTTTGACGATGTAATCGTCTGCGCCGCCGTCTAGGCCGTTGAGCCGGCTGTGCAAATCGTCGCGCGCGGTCACGATTAAGACGGGCACGGTACAGCCTCTGCTGCGGATTTGCGCCAATACGTCCAAACCGTCTTTGCCGGGCAAACCCAAATCCAAGAGCAGTAAATCGTATGCCTGCGCCGCCACTGCTGCGGCAACTTCCGAACCGCGGCTGACCCAATCGACAGCGTAGCCGGTGTCTTTCAGATTGGCACTGACGGCTTGGGCAATCATGGCATCGTCTTCAACCAATAATACGCGCATGGAAGTTCTCCGTGAGGATGGGTGGATAGTGATTATAACTGCACTCAATTAGTAAAAATTTAGGAACTATCGAAAAACTGATTTTTTGCAAAAGAAGAGGCCGTCTGAAATTCGGTTTTCAGACGGCCTGTATGCTTCAATCCCGATTATTTAGGGTTTTTCTCAATCAAGGCAACCAATTGGTCGATATAGCCTTGAACAAAGCCGCGCGCAGATTCGATGAGCTGGCCGTTGTCGTCAAACAGGGTTGGAGAGTTGCCGAGGAACACTTCCGGTTGGCCGGTCAGCGGCATATCGAAATATGAGAGGGCAAGGCGCAGATTTTTTTGCGCGCTATAACCGCCCATTTTGCCGACAGAATGGCTGATGATGCCGGCCGGTGTTTTTTTCCAGGCAACATCGGCATTGGGTTTGGAGCCGATGTCGATGGCGTTTTTCAGGCATGCTGGGACGGTACGGTTGTTTTCAGAAGTCACGAACAATACGCCGGCAGAGGCTTTGATGGTTTCACGGAATTCGGTATAGCTGGATGGAGTGGGGAAGTCGGTAACGGCAGGATCGTCGTAGTCGAAGTTGTATAAAGGCAAATGGCCGATTTCGACGATTTGCGCTTCGTAGCCTTCGGGGAACATGGGAATGACGTTTTGTGCGATTTTTCGTGCAAACGAGCCTTTACGCAGGCTGCCGATCAAGATGCTGACTTTCTTTGACATGTTTTTCTCCTGTTTAATAATAAAAATGAAAACAATTTTAAATTTTAGTGTTATCTGGGGAAGCGGTCAAGGTTTCAGACGGCCTGTCAAAACGGTTTATGCTAAAATAACGGTTTCGCTGATATTTCAAATTATTATGCACGCTTCTGATTCGCAAGAGGACGTAACGGCACACGAATACTATGCCGACAACCCCGACTTTCCTGCTAAAACCATTGTCGCCACCTTATTCATCGGCGCATTTTTCGGCTATCTCAACGACACGCTGCTGAATGTCGCGCTCACGCCGATTATGAAAGATTTCGGTGTCGATAAGACCACGGTTCAATGGCTGACGACGGGCTTTTTGCTGGTCATGGGGGCATTTACGCCGATTACGGCAGGCGTGATTCAATGGTTTGAAACGCGCAAAATGGTGCTGTTTACGCAGGCAACGTTTTTAGCAGGATCGCTGATTTGCGCGTTTGCACCGACGTTTGGCGTATTGGTGGTCGGTCGGATGGTGCAGGCAGTGTCTGCCGCGTTTTTTGTCCCGCTTCTGTTTAACGGCGTATTGTCGATTTTCCCGCCCAACAAGCGCGGAACGGCGATGGGCGTCATTACCATGATGTTTACCGCCGCGCCTGCAATGGGGCCGACGCTGTCGGGCATCATCATCGACCATACGCATTGGCGCGTACTGTTTGGCTTTACCGCGCCGTTTATGTTGGCGGCGATGGTGCTGGTGGGTAAATATTTGACAGTCAATTTGAGTAACATCAGCCGTCCGAAAATTGATATGTTGTCGGCCGTGTTGTCAATTGCGGGCTTCGGCGGGCTGGTTTATGCGAGCAGTAATTTTGCCCATATGCCGCTGGTGGAATTTATCCTGCTCTTTGCTGCTTCCGTTGTGCTGGTGGGGTGGTTTGCGCACCGTCAGTTCCGTTTGGCTACGCCGTTGTTGAACCTTCGTGCGTTTGAATACAAACAGTTCAGATATTGCGTTGTGATTTTGGCCGGTGCGATATTCCTGTTCTTGGGTTTGGAACTGATGGTGCCGATGTATACGCAGCAAGTGTTGATGCTGACCGGTACGGCAACCGGCCTGATCCTGATGCCTGCCAGTATTGCCCAAGCGGTTGCCGCGCCTTTGTTCGGCAAATTGTTGGACAAAAAGGGCGGACGCTTTGTCGTTTTGCCAGCAACAGTGATGCTGGTGGTGTCGCTGTCGGTATTGTGGCTGTTTTTACAAATTGATACGCAGGTGGTGATGCTGACGGCGATGTTTACGCTATTGGCGCTTTCCGTGTCTGCTTGTGTAACCGGCGAAACCCATGGTCTGAACGCGTTGCCGAAAACGCTCAATCCGCACGGTGCGGCAATTTTGACTACCATCAACCCGATTGCCGGTGCCATCGGCGCGGCGTTTTTCGTCGGTGCGACCAATATCGGCGAGAAACTTTCCAGCGCAGATATGCCGCAACAGGCAATGCTGGACGGTATCCATTTGGCGATGGGTTGCGCTTTGGTTGTCGGTGTTGTGGTCGTCATGTTTGCTTTACGTTTGAAAGCGCATCAGAAATAAAGAAAAAGGCCGTCTGAAACGTTCAGACGGCCTAAGCACCTCGTAAGAATTTATAAGATTTTGTAACACAATGAAGTTAAAATGTATTTTATCAATCGGCCTGATGATGGCGGTTTGTCCGTCATGGGCTTTGGATTTCGGGCGTATTCCTGAAAATGAGATTTCTGTTTATGTGCAGGAATTGGACAGCGGCAAAGTGATTGCCGAACACCGTGCCGATGAATTGCGCAATCCTGCTTCGACCATGAAGCTGGTAACGGCGTTTACCGCGTTTCGTATGTTGGGCGGTGATTATCGTTGGAAAACTGAGTTTAAAACCAACGGCCCAATCAAAGGCGATACGTTGAAAGGCAATGTGTATTGGGTGGGGAGCGGCGATCCTGTGTTTGACCAGCATGATTTGGTGCAAATGCAGCAACAGATGCGCGATAAGGGCATACGCCATATTGACGGACATCTGATACTCGACCGCAGCCTGTGGGGCGATGTGAAGAATCCGGATGATTTTGCTTCCGATTCTGCCGAAAGTTTTATGACGCCGCCCGATCCCAATATGTTGGCGTATAAAACCGTTGAGCTTCGTGCTGCAAAAGAAGAAGACGGAAGCTTGGTCATCCGTACCAATCCGCCGCTGCCGAATCTGAACATTCAAAACAGATTGACGCTTGAAGATAAGGAAGGGAAGTGCAGTGTTTTAAAAAACTACATGAAGACTGCCTATAAAAACAATACGCTGACCGTATCGGGCAAGCTGCCGGAAAGCTGCTTGGGCAAAGAGCTGTATCTGAATATGTACAGCATGAAAGAATATGTCGGCAAAAGTTTTGTGAACCAATGGCGTCAACAAGACGGTACGGTTTCAGACGGCCTGACAACAGGTGTCGCGCCTCATGACGCGCATGTGTTGGCAAGCCATCTCTCCAAACCACTTACCGATATTCTCACCGATATGAACAAGCATTCCAATAATCTGATTGCCCGTTCGGTTTTCCTTAAATTTGCCGGAAACATGTCTGATTACAAACTGGCGCAGACTAAGGCCGCCTCTATCGTAAAAAGCGAGCTGGCGGTTGCCGGTATCAATACGGAAGGGCTGGTGTTGGAAAACGGCTCAGGCCTGTCCCGCGTTGAACGGCTCAATGCACGCATGATGGCGCAAATGTTGGAAAAAGCCTACTTCAGCCCGTTTAAAAACGAGTTTATCAGTACGCTGCCGATTGCCGGTAAAGATGGCACGCTTAAAACACGCTTAAAACAGCCTGGTGAAAACCTGCGCCTTAAAACCGGTACGCTTAAAGATGTCCGCGCATTGGCTGGGTATTGGTTGGGCGAAAAGCCGTTGCTGGTTGTCGTTATTATTAACAGCCAAAAATCGACCGATTATTTACGCGACTTGGATAAGCTGGTGTCTAAAATTGTTCAGCCCGGTGGCGAACATTGGATTGATGCTAAGGCTTCCTGCATGATTAGGTATCAGGCTTGATAAGCTAAAAAAGGCCGTCTGAAAATGTATTGACGTTTTCAGACGGCCTTTGTGTAAGAAGGGGAAGCAAGTATTTATGTCTATTTTGAATAGATGATATAGGGATTTGATGAATAAGCGTTTGGTGTAAATCAGCTTGAGATAGATGATCTTTTAGGATTTAAACCATATGTCTGCTTTATTGCGTTGCCCTGTTTTATATGTATCTAAATAGCTGGATTTTTTTATAAAAAGGCATAGGGTACAGACGAAAAAAATACCGGTAAAAACCGGTATTTCTTATTTTTAACTTGATGGCGCGGCGGACGGGGCTCGAACCCGCGACCCCCGGCGTGACAGGCCGGTACTCTAACCAACTGAGCTACCACCGCGCATCCACTGTCAGAGACAATGAAAAGGAAAGTGGTGGGTGATGACGGAGTCGAACCGCCGACATTCTGCTTGTAAGGCAGACGCTCTACCAACTGAGCTAATCACCCGAAAAAGGGAGATACTGAGAAATCAGTATTTTTAAATAATGGCGCGGCGGACGGGGCTCGAACCCGCGACCCCCGGCGTGACAGGCCGGTACTCTAACCAACTGAGCTACCACCGCGCATTCACTGTCAAAGACAATGAAAAAGAAACTTGGTGGGTGATGACGGAGTCGAACCGCCGACATTCTGCTTGTAAGGCAGACGCTCTACCAACTGAGCTAATCACCCATGCGCAAAATTGCGAAGACGCTATTAAACCAAAAAATCCTGATACGCGCAAGATTTATTTGCCGATTATTAGATATCTCCCTGCAAGCACCAGTTTTCAAAGGAAATAATTTCTTCCTGCTTGCCTGCAACAACCAAAATATCGCTGGCTTCCAGAACGAAATCAGGGTCAAGGTCCTGGATTTTTCCGGTATTGCGGCGGATAAACAATAGTTTCAGATAATGCGCTGCCAATGGCAATTCACGGATGGTTTTGCCGATGGCGTGTGCCTCGCCTTGCAATGGGAAGGCATGGCGGCAGACGGCCTTGCTGTCTTCGTCGGAGAAACTGTCATCATCACTGCCGACAAACAAGTCTTGCAAAGATGCATAGCGGCTGTGACGGATGTGGGTTATGGTTTGATAAACATGGTTGTAAGAGAGACCGTGACCCAACATGGCATAGCTTGCCAGCACCAGGCTGGTTTCTTTGGTATCGGAAACGGTTTCTTCTGCACCCATTTCGGTAAAGGTTTTGACATAATCGTCATTCGTAGCGCGAACATAAACCGGCATGCTCGGATGCATAGACATGATGTTGCCGAGAACATGTTGTGTTTCATGCATATTGTTCAGCGTGATGACCACCATTTTGGCGCGTCCCAAGCCGGCGGCTTCCAAGACTTCACGGCGTTTGGCATCACCAAAGGAAACCGGCTCGCCTGCGTTGCGTGCCACTTGTACGCGGGCAATGTCCAAGTCAAGGGCAAAGTAGGGGATGCCTTCTTGCGCCAATACACGGGCAACCGATTGGCCGCCGCGTCCGAAACCGATAATCAGGACGTGTTCGGATTTGCTCATGGTTTCCACCAGCATGGAGTGTAAGTCCAAGGCTTTCATGTCCCAGTCGGATTTGACGAAGCGGCTGACGATGGCATCGCTGCTGCCCAAAATGAATGGTGCGGCAATCATGGAGAGCAAGACGGCTGCAGTGGCTGCTTGTTCCAATTCGGGCGAAACCATATTGATTTTGCTGGAAATAGCCAGCATCACGAAGCCGAACTCGCCGCCTTGTGCCAAATAAAGCGCACTTTTGAGGCTGTCGCTCGTAGGGTTTTTCATGCGCAAAGCGATGATGAAGACGACCAGTGCTTTTAAAATCAACAGGATTGCCAACAAAATCAGGATTTGCTGCCAGTTGCCGATCAGCGCCTGAATATCGAGCTTCATACCGACGGTAATGAAGAAGAAGCCCAGCAGGATATCGCGGAATGGACGGATGTCGTCTTCCACCTGAATACGGTATTCGGTTTCGGAAAGCAGCATACCGGCGACGAATGCGCCCAATGCCATAGACAGGCCTTCAAGCTCTGTCAGATAGGCCACGCCCAAAGTAACCAGCAAAACGTTGATCATGAAGAGTTCGGACGATTTGCGTTTGGCAACCAGTCTGAACCAGCGAGACATCACACGGCTGCCGATAACGAACAAAATACCCAAGGTCAGCAACATTTTCAAGCCGGCTAAGCCCAGCTCTACCCACAAGTTGCCTTCGCTGCCGCCGGCAAGTGCCGGAATCAGAATCATCAGCGGTACCACGGCAATATCTTGCATCAGCAAAACACCCATGGCCATTTGTCCATGTGGCTGACCCAGCTCGGTTTTCTCCGACAGAATGCGGCTGACGATGGCGGTGGACGACATGGTCAGTGCGCCCGCAGTGGCAAACGCCCAGTTAAACGGCGTGCCCATTGCCATCAAAATGCCCATAATCGAGAGCATGGTAATGATGACTTGCAAACCGCCCAAGCCGAATACGAGGCGACGCATGGCTTTGAGTTTGGGTAGGGAGAATTCAAGACCGATGCTGAACATCAAGAATACAATGCCGATTTCGCCCAAATAGTCGGTAGCGTGGCTTTGCGGAATCAGTTTGAACATACCCGGGCCGGCAATAAAACCGACCAAAAGATAACCGAGCATGGAAGGAATGTTGAACTTGCGACAGCAGATAACCGTAATGACGGAAACCAACAGGACAATGACAATGGGACCGAGGGAGAATTCGTGCATAGAGTGGGCGGCCTTTCGTTAAAAGTAGCTATTGTTATATAGGCCGTCTGAAACACGTCGAAAACCGACAGCAAACCCAAATAAAAACGCACAGAATGAACTTCATTTCTGCAATTTGATTTCCCGTATCATGCTTATTTGGACTTACTGTTTCGAGCGTTATCTAACGGATTATTAAGATTATATCAAGATAGAATGTAAAGTAGTGTTTTGATTGACAAAAAGGGCCGTCTGAAATATTCAGACGGCCTTTAAATAAACAAACGGTTTAAGGCATCAACATGCCGCCGTTGACATGAAGTGTCTGACCGGTAATGTATTTTGCCTGATCCGAAGCCAAGAATAAGACTGCATCGGCAATATCTTGCGCTTCACCGAATTTGCCCAAAGAAGTTTGCGCTTCAAAGGTTTTGCGGGTTTCTTCCGGCAGGGCGCGGGTCATATCGGTGTCGATAAAGCCGGGGGCGACGCAGTTGACGGTAATGCCGCGGCTGCCGACTTCACGCGCCATAGATTTGGAGAAGCCGATTAAGCCTGCTTTTGCGGCTGCATAGTTGGTTTGGCCGGCATTGCCCATCACGCCGACAACAGATGTGATGTTGATGATGTGGCCGGCACGCTGTTTCATCATGCCGCGCAATACGGCTTTGGATGCGCGGAAGACGGATTTGAGGTTGACCTGCATGATGTCGTCCCACTCTTCCTCTTTCATGCGCATCAGGAGGTTGTCGCGGGTAATACCGGCGTTGTTGACCAGAATATCCAGTTTGCCGAATTCTTTCTCGATGTCGGCAATCAGGTTTTCGATGGTTTCAGGCTCGGCAGAATTCAAAGCACGGCCTTTGCCGCCCCATTGTGCCAAGCGTTCGCCGATTGCAGCCGCGCCACTCTCACTGGTGGCTGTACCGATAACTTTTGCACCGGCCGCAGCCAAAGTATCGGCAATCGCCGCACCAATACCGCGCGATGCGCCGGTTACCAAAGCGATTTTGCCGCTCAAATCTTGTGTACTCATGTTTTATTCCTTAATTGCGATTGGGAAAATGGTTTCAGACGGCCTTATTTACCTGGGGAGGGTGCTTGATACCGTCGTTTGTTGATTCTTCGTAATAAATATTCTCTGTAGTATGCCCATGCTTGCTTTTTTTGTCCTTGTTTCCAAAGCCGTTTGGCTACTTGTCTAAATTTCCTTTTAGGATTTGGAAAGGGCAACCAAGTTGATAGAGGTTGTTCTAGATATCCGTTATTCCATGGGGAATTCTTAAAATATTGATCATATGCAGGGTGGAAGCCTAATTGATGCCACGGTTTGATATGGCCAACAAAATGGACTAAGCGGATATTGTTGGGATTGTCGATTAATTCACTGTATTTTTGATGCCAATGTATCCAGTTAAAGTTTTCTGAAAGCCAGTGTACATGACCTATACAGGCTAAATTCAAAATATCTTGGTCTGGACAGGAGAGTTTAAAATTCTGTTTTTCTACGGCTTGCATTTTTTCAGACAAAATTTTATCTATTGCCATATCATTCCATTTGTCAATATTGAATAGAATGACCCCAGAGTTGAAATAAGGCTCAGTATCTGTAAAACCAAATTGATTGAGTTGTTTTATATATGCTCTGTATAAGATTGCATCAGGTACGGCGGCAATCAAAGAATTTGAAATGTCGATTTCAAATAAATCATCAATGTTACCCAAGCACAGTACATCAGTATCTAGATAAAGTGCAGTATGAGCAATACCTTTTAATAAGCAAGGGATACTCATACGGTAATACATAGCGATAGTAAAATAATGGGTAGTTTGCAGGGTAGAAAAGTATTCTGTATTTAAATGGTAAACGCTTATTGAGTAGTTTTGATTTGATGTTTCAATTTGATTAAAAATATTAAAATCATAACCTTCTGAACCGCTAACTAACAAATGAAAATGTATTGGACTGGTATTGTTTTGCAGCACAGAAAGTAACGCAGTGCCGATGTGTTTGATATAGTTTTGATCGGCTGCATAAACAATATGTTTCGGCTGTTCAATGAATTCTCGTTTGCGGATATGAACAGTTTCTAATACTAATTTTTCTCGATTAAACATTTAAATTCTCCACAACTTCTCTATCGATTCAGGTAATCCGATAGGGATATTCGGTTCAATATCAAATGCGCAGCTGATCCAGTTGCTGAAGCTGTATTTGTGTTTCAGACCGGGGGCAAGCGGTACATACGGCAAGGTCAGGAAGGCTTTGAGTTCGTCAAGGTTGCTTCCATTCCAGTAGAACATATTGTTCGGGTGATAAAAATCGTAATGTACGATGGTCGGATTGGTCGTAATCAGTTTTTTGTCTAAACCGATCGCTTCGAAAATCCGTAAAGAGAGGCCGTAGTGCTTGCGGTTGAGGAAATCTACCAATACGGAGGATTTGGCCGCTTCTTCTAAGTTTTGACGATAGGAGAGGGCGTTTTCAAATGAGAAGAACTCGACTTCGGGAATGCCTAAAGCCGCTTTTTCTTCTTCGATTTTCTTACTGGCCAAGCGGAAATCTATTTCTAAACCGATTGAACGCGCAGCTTCGCAAAATGCACGGATGTCATTGTTGCGGTCGGCAGCGTACGAACCGATAAACAAGATTTTGTTTTGCGGGTTTTCAGACGGCCTGAAGCTGTCAAAGTAGAAGCTGGTGGTTGGAAAGAGTTTTTCGGTGTATTCGGGGTGTTTGCCTTGGTCAAATGGATCGAAAAAGTAAAATTTGTCGAAAAATTCGATGTTGTCGAAGTCTTCTTTTAAGAAGGTCAGGGCTTCCCAGTTGTAGTACACCATCAATTTTGAATGCGCTCTGAGCTTGGCGATGAAGTCTTTCGGGTAGGCGCCCAGCCAAATCATGAAGCAATAATCCGCTTGTTCGGGATGTTCGCTTAACAGGGTATTGAGGCGTTCTTCTACGGCGCGGAACATGGTCCGTTTTTTGAAGTCTTTTTGTCCAAGAATATTTCGATACCAGATTTTTTTCAGCCGTTGAAATACATTTTTGTATTTGAACTCTTTTTCTTCATAGGTCAGGGACAGCACTTCAAATCCGCATTTCTCCAAGTTCTCAATAATGAGTTCGTGGATTTTGAAGAGTTCCGGCATGGCGAGAATGACTTTTTTCTTACTCATAATGTATTCAATATAATATTTTGTCAGGCAGGTATATTTGCCATAGGCAATAGAGTTAATCAATGCCGAGCAGGCGGTTTAGCCATTGTGTAAACGAATAATAGGCTTTGATTTCAGGGGCAGGTTGCTGATACGGACGTGCCAAAAATTCAGGCAATGCGTCTAAATTACCGCCGTCCCATACGAACACGAGGTCTGGGTGGTATAGGTCGGTTTCCAAGATATGTTTGTTGGTGGTAATCAGTTTTTTATCGAAACGCAACGCATCAAAGATACGGAATGATAAGCCGTAATGTTCGAATTGTGCAAAATCGACGACTGCACCGCAACTTTGCACTTGGCTGAGGTTTTCTTCAAAGCTGAGGATGCTGCTGCGGTCGAGATAGCGGATGCCGTTGTGTCCGAAGGCTTTTTCAGCCCTGTCGTCTTTGCAGTAGATATGAAAATCCAAGGGTAGGTTGAGGCGTTCGGTTTCTTGGATAAAGCGTTTGGTTTGCTCTTCGCGTCTAAATTCGTAGCCGCCTAAAAAGTAGAGTTTGTTGGTGGGCGCATATTCCGCTACGGGAAAGTCAAAGTAAAAATTGGTGGTGGCTTTGAAATGGCATTGTGGATATTTTTGAATATCGTCGGGGTCGAAAACCCAGCATTGGTCAAAATAATCCAAATATTCAATAATGTCTGGGAAGCGGCCTACGCCATCCCATTGATAATTCACGCAAACATTGCTGTGTTCGCGGATGGTGGCGATAATCTCTTTGGGGTAAATATTGGCGCGGATACAGAGCGCATAATCGGCTTTTTTGCCGTTTAGCAAGGCCAATTTTTGCTGAATGTCGTCGAGGTGGCGGCTGTATTTGAGGTATTTTTTATAGTTGCCGTCTTTGGTGATGTGTTTGTGGTAGAGGTTTTTGAGTCTGCTGCCTAAGTTCGGATAATAGGAATCTCGGTCGTCATAGCACAGATTAATGACATTAAAACCAAGAAAACGCAGATTTTTTTCGATACATTGATCCAGTCCGTACATGTAGGGAACGGCAAGAATAATGGTTTTTTTCATAATGTATTCGGATTGGAGTGGGCTGATTTTTCAGACGGCCTTGCCTGACAGGATAGGCCGTCTGAAAACGTTTTACTGGGCTTCGATAAATGCAGCCACTTGGTCGGCATTGGTCAATGCGCTGCACGCGGCTTCTTTGTTGATGCGTTTGGCGAGGCCTGCGAGGACTTTGCCGGGGCCGCATTCGGCGGATTCGGTGATGCCTTCGGAGACAAGTTCGTTGACGGTTTCTGTCCAGCGCACTGGGCTGTACAGTTGGCGTACCAAGGCATCTTTGATTTTGTCGGCATCATCGTAAGAGGCAACATCGGCGTTATGAATAACGCGGATTTGCGGTTGTTTGATGGTGATGTCTTTCAGTGCTTCGGCAAGTTTTTCCGCTGCAGGCTTCATGAGGCTGCAATGTGAAGGAACGGAAACAGGCAGCGGCAGGGCGCGTTTGGCTCCGGCTTCTTTGGTGGCGGCCATGGCGCGTTCGACTGCGGCAGTGTTACCGGCAATTACGACTTGGCCTGGGGAGTTGAAGTTTACGGCTTCAACGATTTCGCCTTGTGCGGCTTCGGCACAAATGGCTTTTACTTGTTCATCTTCCAAACCCAAGATAGCGGCCATTGCGCCTACGCCTTGTGGTACGGCGGATTGCATGAGTTCGGCACGCAGGCGGACGAGTTTGACCGCGTCTGCGAAATCCAATGCGCCGGCAGCGACGAGGGCGGTGTATTCGCCGAGGCTGTGGCCTGCAACAACGGAAGGGATTTTACCGCCGGCTTCCAAGTAGGCGCGGTAGGTGGCAATACCGGCAGCCAGCATGATGGGCTGGGTGTTGACGGTTTGTCCGATTAATTCGGCATCTTCGCCGTTAATCATTGCCCACAGGTCTTGACCCAATACGGCGGAAGCTTCGTCAAATGTGGCTTTAACGATGGCTTGCTCGGCAAAGCCGTTCATCATGCCTAGGCTTTGTGAGCCTTGTCCGGGAAAGAAGAATGCGAAAGACATGGTAATTCCTTATTGGTTTGAATGTTTGAGGGTGTCCGCCAGCAGAAGGAGGGTGGCGACAGTATTGGTTGCGGCGGTCAGCCGGAAGGTGCGGACAAATCCGGGTTTGCTGGTTTTGTGCCTGAATGCGAGGCTGCCGCAATAACCGCCCGTCCAGCCACCAAGCAGGTTGAGCGGATGCAATTTTGCTTCGGGTATGCGTCTGCCGTGGTTGCGTGCGCGCTGTTTGTCTTGGTAGTAAAGCAGGAAAACGTATGCACTCAGTGCGAGATAGGCGATTGCCAGTTTGGGCAATATTACAGCCGTTATGCTTAAAAACAGGCTGCTGATGCAGAGTGCAAACGTTAGGGATTTCATGGGTTTGAGCAGAATAGGCCGTCTGAAAGGGGTGTTCAGACGGCCCAGCCGTTAGTATTTCACCAAAACCGCACCCCAGGCAAAACCGCCGCCGATGCCTTCGAGCAAAAGGTTTTGTCCACGTTTGATTTGGCCGTTTTTAATACCGACATCCAGTGCCAGCGGAATGGAGGCGGCGGACGTGTTGCCGTGGTCTTGGACGGTCAAGATCACTTTATCCATGCTCAAGCCCAAGTGTTTGGCGGTAGAGTCGATAATGCGCTTATTGGCTTGGTGCGGCACAATCCAATCGATTTGATCGGTGGTGTAACCGGCTTCTTCGATAACGTCATCGGCGATTTTGGACAGCATTTTGACGGCAAATTTGAATACGCCAGGGCCGTCCATACTGATGTAGGGTGAGCCGCAAATTTGGCCGTTGGCGATTTGTCCGGGGACGTTCAAAAGGTTGAGGTAGTTGCCGTCGGCTTTAAGTTTGCCGTGGATGATGCCCGGTTCGTCAGATGCGCTTAAGACAACCGCGCCTGCGCCGTCACCAAAGAGGACGCAGGTGGTGCGGTCGTTCCAATCGACGATGCGGCTGAAGGTTTCCGCGCCGATGACCAAAGCGTTTTTTGCCATGCCGCTTTTGATGTAGGCATTGGCAGTGGTCAGGGCATACATAAAACCGGCACACACGGCTTGTACGTCAAAGGCAGGGCAGCCGTTGGCAATACCCAATTTTTGCTGCACGATGGTTGCCGTAGAAGGGAATTGCATATCGGGAGTGGCTGTGGCGACGATAATCAGATCGATATCGTCAGCCTGCAAATCGGCATCTGCCAAGGCGCGGCGCGCTGACTCGGCGGCCAAGTCGCTGGTTTTTTCGCTGTCGTCTGCAATATGGCGAAATTTGATACCTGTACGCGTGGTAATCCACTCGTCGGAAGTGTCCACTTTTTTGGCAAGGTCGTCATTGCTGACGCGGTTGGCAGGAAGGTAGCTGCCTGTACCGGAAATTTTGGCATATTGCATGAGAACGGCCTTTTTAGAGAGTTGATTCAGATAGTCGGGTATTGTAAGCGAAAATGGGAAAATTCCCAATATTAAGAATGCAGTCGGTGATTAAAGATAAAAACAGGCCGTCTGAACTTTTTGGAGTTTCAGACGGCCTGTATATATCAGCCTTAAGCTTCCGTTGTTGAAATAGCGGTTTCTTCCAGTTCGGCTGCTTTGGCGGCTTCCAAAGCGGCCAACTGGGTGGCTACGCCTTGTTCGATTTGGGCGAGGCCGGCAGATTTGGCTTCGTGGTAGGCTTCTTCCAAAGCATAACGGAAGCCGACTTCGTCGGTTCCGCCGTGGCTCTTAATCACGATACCGCGTAAACCAAGCAGGATGGCGCCGTTAAATTTGCGCGGATCGAGTTTGCCTTTCAAGCCTTTGAGCGCGGGCAGGGCGGCAATGGCGGCAAGTTTGTTGAACAGGGTGCTTTGGAATTCACGACGGATGGCGCCGCTCATGAATTTAACCGCGCCTTCGATGGTTTTGAGCATAACGTTGCCAACAAAACCGTCTGCGACAACGACATCGGCTTCGCCATACAAAACGCTGTTGCTTTCGATATTGCCGATGAAGTTGAGTTTGCTGCTGCTCAACAGTTTAAAGGTTTGTTTGACGGCATCCGTACCCTTGATGTCTTCTGTACCGACGTTCAAAAGGGCGACGCGCGGACTGCCTTTTTCAGGGTGCAGCGCGTGTACCAGCTCGCTGCCGATGATGGCAAATTGAACCAGTTGTTCGGGCGTACAGTCGACGTTAGCTCCCAAATCCAAAGCCAGAGTAACGTGTTCGCTGTCGGAAGGCAGGAATTTGGCAATAGCAGGGCGCTCAATGCCGGGAATGGTTTTGAGGACGAATCGGGCGGTCGCCATCAGTGCGCCGGTATTGCCTGCCGATACGGCGGCTTGCGCATTGCCTTCTTTGACTTGGTTGATGGCGATGCGCATGGATGATTCTTTTTTGTTTTTCAGCGCGGATTGCGGCGCTTCATCCATTTCGACAACTTGCGCTGCATGGCAGACGGTAATGCGGTCCATAGGCGCGCCAGCAGAGCTTAATGCTTGGCGGACTGCTGCTTCATCTCCGACCATAATCAGATGTACGTCGGATTGCTGTTTCAGGAAATCCACTGCACCGGGGACGGTAACCGCAAGGCCTGCATCTCCGCCCATGGCATCTACGGCCAGTGTAATCATGTTGTTCTCCGGTTTGTGTGTTTCAGACGGCCTCAGACAATCGGACAAGCATACTCATCTGATTTTCAGGAGATTGAATTGAAAATCAGATGAAAAGGCTTGTTGCGACGGTCGTGCCAGATTTATTGGTTTTGCGCGGCCAATTTGTTGTGTTCGTCGATGTCCAGCGCATCCCAAGGATAGTTGATCCACCAGTCTTCCACGGTAATACCGCTGAAATAAGGGATGCCTTCGGGAATCTTGCCGACTTTGGCTTTGATTTTTTCATGCAATACTGCCACGCCGATGGTGCCGAAATCTTCTTTCAACAATTCGTTCAGGCAGAACTCCATGGTAACGCGGCTGTCGTCCACTTCGTCAACAACCAGTACGTTTTTGCCTTTCAGTACATCGGGAACGGGATCAAGCCATTGGACTTTTTTCACTTCCTCGGTCACCTGACCTTCGTGATCGTTGTCGTAGTAGGCCGTGGTGACGGCGTAAATCGGGATTTCCAAGAAGCAGCGCAACATGCGGGCAGGGATAAAACCGCCGCCGCCAATGGCAATCATGGCATCGTATTTGGTGCCGGAGTTTTGGATTTTTTCCGCCAATCCTTTGATTACGCGGTGAATGTCGTCGTAGGTGTACCAGATTTTACGTTTCATGGTGTGCTTCCGAAGAGGAAAATACAGGGTGCAATGCAAAAAAGCCAGTCATTGCATGGCAATATTCTGGCTTTTTCAGTCAGACGAACAGATTATTCGCCTTTAGCTTTTACCACTTTACGGCCACGGTACATACCGTTTGGAGAAATATGGTGTGGACGATGTACTTCGCCGGTTGCGCTGTCAACAGACAGAGAAGGCGCAGTCAGAGCGTCGTGTGAACGGTGCATACCGCGTTTAGAAGGGGATTTTTTGTTTTGTTGAACGGCCATTTCAAGCTCCTAGATAAATAAACTGTGTCCTAATTAACTGCTTTTCAAACCTGCTAAAACAGCGAAGGGGTTTGGTTTGTCCCGATTGACTTCTTCCAGTGTTCCATTGTTGCCGCAGTCTTCGTGTCGAGGGGAGAAAGGGAGCGACATCAGGATTTGGTCTTCAACCAGAGTCCGCACGTCAAGCTCTTTTTCGAGCAGCATGCCTTCCAATTCTTCATCGGCAAGCATGGCTTCGTCCAAACTCTCTTCATCGGCAAACAGGACGATACGGCTGGTTTCATCGAGTAGAAACGGCATGGGCGTAATGCAACGCTGGCAAATCAGGGGCATGTCGGCTTTGACGTTTAAATCGAGAAACAGACGGTGCAGCCGGTCGCGACCGCCTTGCAGCGTAAACGACACGCGTGTCTGTTTGTCGGCCGGATAATCGTGCGAACTGACTCGTTCATCCAATTCTTCGAGCAGGAAGCTGCCTTGCAGATTCTGCCCTTCGGCGGCGAAAACTTCTGGGTCAATCAAATTAGGGTATGACATAAACGGAGTATGATATAATTTCGGCGGTCTAACGTCAATGTTTTTAAGTAAAAATATGGAAGTAAAACTGCCTTTGGTTTTAGGGTCGAGTTCGGTTTTCCGCTGCGGACAGCTTCGCCGTTTGGGTATCGATTTTCAGACGGCATCGCCTAATTTTGACGAAACGCCTATTGCGGGCGAGCATGCGGGCGAGACGGCACTGCGTTTGGCGGAAGGCAAAGCCCGTTCATTGGCAGCAACTTTCCCTGCCGCGCTGATTATCGGCGCAGACCAAGTCGCATGGTGCGAAGGACGGCAGTTGGGCAAGCCGATGAACGTCGCAAATGCACAACAGATGCTGGCGGACTTGAGCGGGAAACGGATTGAATTTTACAGCGCAATCGTGCTTTTGAATACTGCTACGGGCAAGGTTCAGCATCATGTCGATCGTACGGTGGTTGTCATGCGACAGTTGGCGCAGGCGCAAATCAGCCGATATTTGGAACGCGAGCCGGATGCGGTTTATTGTGCCGGTGCGGCGAAGAGCGAGGGTTTGGGCGCCGCTTTGTTGGAGCGGATTGAAAGTACGGATCCGAATGCTTTAATCGGCCTTCCGATTTTCCGTCTGATTGATTTTTTGAAAAACGAAGGTGTGGAAGTTTTATAGTTTGAGGCCGTCTGAATGTGTTCAGACGGCCTGATATTTTTTGGAGTTGCAAGAATGAAACCGATTTTGTATTTGATTCCTACCCCTTTGGGTGCGCCTGATACGCCATGCCTGTTGCCGCATGAACAACAGGCGATTGTCGGGTTGACGGATTTTGTTGTGGAAGCGGAAAAAACAGCGCGTGCGCATTTGAAACATTTGGGCGTGACTACGCCTATCCGTGAGCTGAATCTGCAAACGCTGAATGAACACACGGATTTGAAGACTTTGCCGGAACTGCTGAAACCTTTGCAAGAAGGGCGCAGTATGGGCATTGTCAGTGAGGCGGGTTGCCCGGCTGTGGCCGATCCTGGCGCGAATTTGGTGGCATTGGCGCATAAACACGGTTTTGAAGTACGGCCTTTGGTCGGTCCGTCCAGCTTGTTGCTGGCGCTGATGGCTTCGGGTGCGAATGGGCAAAACTTTGCGTTTAAGGGTTATCTGCCGTCTGAAAAAAGTGAGCGCATTCAGAGTTTGAAGGCTTTGGAGCAACGTTCGCGCCAGCAGAATGAAACGCAGCTGTTTATCGAAACGCCGTATCGCAACGATGCGTTGTTGGCTGATGCGGTGGAAAACCTGCATCCTGAAACGCGCTTGTGCGTGGCTACGGACTTGACCTTGCCGACACAGGAAATCATCAGCCAGACGATTGCGCAGTGGCGAAAAAGAAAAGAAATGCCGAATTTGAAAAAACGCCCGACGATTTTTGTGTTGCATGCCGCTTAGAACTGGATTGGGTTCAATCTCAAACTGTATTTGTTTGAGGAAATAAAAAAGGCCGTCTGAACAACAGACGGCCTTTGTGTTGCCTAAACCTTCATCAAGAAACGACTTCGCCTTGGGCGCGTTGTTTTTCGATGCTGCGGTTGATATGCCATTGTTGGGCGATGGTCAAGAGGTTGTTGACTACCCAGTACAGAACCAAACCGGCAGGGAAGAAGAAGAACATGATGGAGAAAACCAAAGGCATGATTTTCATCATTTTCGCCTGCATAGGGTCGGTTGACGGCGGATTCAGATAAGTTTGTGCAAACATGGTCGCCGCCATAATAAAAGGCAGGATGTAGAAAGGATCCGGACGGCTCAAGTCGGTAATCCAACCCAACCAAGGCGCTTGGCGCAATTCTACGGAAGCGAACAATGCCCAGTACAGACCGATGAAGACGGGGATTTGCAACAGCATAGGCAGACAGCCGCCCAGCGGATTGATTTTCTCATCTTTGTAAAGCTGCATCATGGCTTGTTGCTGCGCCATGCGGTCATCGCCGTATTTCTCTTTGATAGCTTGCAATTTAGGTGCGGCGGCACGCATTTTTGCCATAGAGCGGTAAGAGGCGTTGGTCAATGGATACAGTACGGCTTTGACGATGATGGTCAAAACGATGATTGCCCAGCCCCAGTTGCCGATGATGTTGTGCAGTTGGTTCAAGAGCCAGAAGAGTGGGGAGGCGAACCAGTGTACTTTGCCGTAGTCTTTGGCCAGTTGCAGTTTGTCGGCGATGTTGGCGATAACGGAAGTGGTTTGCGGACCGGCATACAGATTGATGGCAGTTTCGGCTTTTGCGCCGGCTTGGATGGCGGCTAAAGGCACGCTGACGCTCGCGCTGTACAGGTTGTCGTTGCGGCGTTTGATGTCGATACGGCAGTCGCCTGCGGTGCAAACGCTTTGGCCGTCTTTAGGCTGTAAAATCCAAGTGGACATGAAGTGGTGTTCAATCATGCCGAGCCAGCCGGTCGGGGTTGTGCGGATGTATTCGGCTTCGGATTTGCCGGATTTGGCATCGTCGTCCAAATCAGAGAAGCTGACTTTTTGGAAGCTGCCTTCAGGGGTGTAAACCACCGGGCCGACGTAAGAGCGGGTAAAGTAGCCTTGGCCTTCAGGTTCGCTATGGTCGCGAACGATGCGGTAGTCTGCGCTCAGGTTGACAGGTTGGCCGTTGCTGTTGGTGATGTCAAAGCGGACATTAACCAAGTAGCTGCCTTTGGTAAAAGTATAAACTTTGTCGATTTTCAGGCCGTTGGTTTCAGGTGCGCTCAGGCGGACTTCAACTTTGTCGCCTTCCAAACTGTATTGTTTTTGCGGAGCGGTAAAGCTGATGCCTTTTAGTACGTTGTTGCCTTGTGCGTCCAAAAGCTCGGATTGGGCAACGTAGGTGTATTCTTTGCCGTCGTTAAACAGGACGAAAGGTTTGTGTTCGTCGCCGGTTGCTTTGTATTGCAAGAGGGTCAGCTGACGCAGGTCGCCGCTTTTCTCATCGATGACGGCTTTGACCGTGTCTGTGGTAACGGTAATGGGAGAAGCCGGGGCAAGCGCGGCTTCGGCAGCGGCTTTTGCCGGAGTGGCGGCCGTTTGCTGTTGCGTGGCTTGTTGCGCCGGATTAGGTTTGGGGCTGGGGAAAAAATGTTCCCAGCCGGCAAAGATTGCCACTGAAATGGCAAAAAACGCCATTAGTCTTTTAAAATCCATAAGAGATTCCTGGAATTGACGGATAGGTAATCGAGATGAAAACTGCTTCAGACGGCATTATATAGAAACCGACGGGAAATTAAAGGAAATCGTGTTCTTTAAATGGTTGACAGCAGCATTATGGAACAGGGTCATGTCCGTGTCCGCCGAAAGGATGGCATCGTGCGATGCGTTTGATTGCCAGCCATCCGCCTTTGAATGCGCCGTATTTTTTGACGGCTTCGACTGCGTATTGTGAACAGGTCGGGGTATAGCGGCAGCGCGGCGGAATGAGGGGGCTGATGCAGTATTGGTAAAAGCGGATGAGTGCAAGGAGGAGCTTGGAAAGCAGGGTGTTCATCGGCGTTTTTTCATCAGCTGGGCAAGTTGGTTTCGGGCTTCCGGGGCAGTTTCCCGATTAAACGCCTGACGCACGCGCACAACAAAATCATGCGGCGGCAGCTGGTGTTGATTCAGCCTGAACCAGTCGCGGATGACGCGCTTCATATAATTGCGGTCATGGGCGCGTTTGGCGGTCTTTTTGCTGACGACCAAACCAAGGCGCGGATGGCCGAGTGCGTTGTCTGCGGACTGGGAGACTTGCAGCAAATCGCGGCTGCGTCGGTTTTTCAACGCAAAAACGGATGAAAAATCATCCGTTTTTAATAAGCGATACTGCTTCGAGAAGCCGTAATTCAAAATTATACAGCCAGGCGTTTGCGGCCTTTGGCGCGACGGGCAGCCAATACTGCGCGACCACCGCGGGTTTTGGAGCGAACCAAGAAGCCGTGGGTGCGTTTGCGTTTGGTAACGGAAGGTTGATAAGTGCGTTTCATGATGTTTCCTAAAAATTGGTAGATAATTAAACCGTGAATTACACTCTAATTTGTTGCTTTTGTCAATCAATATAAAAACTTTTCGTTGGCCAAAGTGTGACAATGGGTTTTATGCATTGATAGAATTTGTGGATAAAATTTTGCGGCGGTTGTGGATAAAAAAGAGCGGAATGGGTATAATCGCCCAACCTTGCCTTTCTCTGTGCGCAAGGCCGTCTGAAAGCAGCGGGAGTATCGTAAAAATTTGATTTTTATCGGATTGCCGTCTGCACTGCCTTCTTGTATTTCCCAAATCTTCCATTTTCCGAGCTTAATCTCATGACGTTAGCTGAATTTTGGCCGCTGTGCCTTTGCCGCCTTCACGAAATGTTGCCTGCCGGGCAGTTTGCGCAATGGATTGCGCCTTTGACCGTGGGCGAAGAAAACGGCGTATGGGTGGTGTATGGTAAAAACCAATTTGCCTGCAATATGCTCAAAAGCCAGTTTGCCGCCAAAATTGACGCCGTACGTGCCGAGTTGGTGCCCCAGCAGGCTGCTTTCGCGTTTAAGCCGGGCGTAGGTGCGCATTATGAAATGGCGGCTCAGGCTGTTGCGCCGGTGCAAGTGCAAGAAGTCATTGAAGTTGAAGAGTTTGTAGAGCCTGTTCAAATGCCTTTGCAAACTGCTGCAATGGAAGAAGATAGGCCGTCTGAAACGGTTTCCAAGCCTGCCGCTGCCATGACGGCTGCCGAGATTTTGGCACAACGCATGAAAACCCTGCCGCATGAGCCTCAAGTGCAAACTGCTGCTCCGGCTGAGTCTAAAGCAGTTGCCAAAGCCAAAACCGACGCACAACACGATGCGGAAGAAGCGCGCTACGAACAGACCAATCTGTCGCGCGACTATACATTTGAAACTTTGGTGGAAGGTAAGGGCAACCGCCTTGCCGCCGCAGCCGCCCAAGCGATTGCTGAAAATCCGGGACAGGGCTACAACCCGTTTTTCTTATACGGCAGTACCGGTTTGGGTAAAACCCACTTGGTGCAAGCCATCGGCAACGAATTGTTGAAAAACCGTCCTGATGCCAAAGTGCGTTATATGCACTCGGACGACTATATCCGCAGCTTTATGAAGGCTGTGCGCAACAACACTTATGATGTGTTCAAGCAACAATACAAACAATATGACCTGCTGATTATCGACGATATCCAGTTCATCAAAGGTAAAGACCGTACGATGGAAGAGTTCTTCTATCTGTACAACCATTTCCACAACGAAAAAAAACAACTGATCCTGACGTGCGACGTATTACCTGCCAAAATCGAGGGCATGGACGACCGTCTCAAATCCCGTTTCTCATGGGGGTTGACTTTGGAACTCGAACCGCCCGAATTGGAAATGCGCGTGGCGATTTTGCAGAAAAAGGCAGAAGCAGCCGGTATCAGTATCGAAGACGAAGCTGCTCTGTTTATTGCCAATCTGATCCGCTCCAATGTTCGTGAGCTGGAAGGTGCGTTTAACCGTGTCAGCGCAAGCAGCCGTTTTATGAACCGTCCTGTCATCGACATGGATTTGGCGCGTACGGCTTTGCAGGATATTATTGCCGAGAAACACAAAGTCATTACTGCCGACATCATCATCGATGCGACAGCCAAATACTACCGTATTAAAATCAGCGATATATTAGGCAAAAAACGTACGCGCAACATCGCCCGTCCGCGCCAAGTTGCCATGAGCCTGACCAAAGAGCTGACCACTCTCAGTCTGCCTTCTATTGGCGATGCCTTTGGCGGTCGCGACCACACGACTGTGATGCACGGTGTTAAAGCGGTGGCGAAACTGCGTGAAGAAGATCCCGAATTGGCGCAAGACTACGAAAAACTGCTGATTTTGATTCAGAACTGACCCAATGCAATATTCAGACGGCCTGATGTCAATATGAGGCCGTCTGAATACAAAAAATATTTTAAAATACCCAAATCAACCGATTTCAAATTCAAAGGAATGGAACATGCTGATTTTACAAGCCGATCGCGACAGTCTGCTCAAGCCGTTGCAAGCCGTTACCGGTATTGTCGAACGTCGCCATACTCTGCCGATTTTGTCCAATGTGTTGCTGGAAAGCAAAGACGGACAAACCAAACTTTTGGCAACCGACTTGGAAATCCAAATCAATACCGCCGGCCCTGAAAGTCAGGCAGGCGATTTCCGTATTACGACCAACGCTAAAAAATTCCAAGACATTTTGCGCGCCCTGCCTGACAGTGCGTTGGTGTCACTGGATTGGGCGGACAACCGCTTGACTTTGCGCGCGGGAAAATCCCGTTTTGCCCTGCAAACCCTGCCGGCTGAAGACTTTCCGTTGATGAACGTCGGCAGCGACGTCAGCGCGACTTTCTCGCTGACTCAAGAAACCTTCAAAACCATGCTTTCGCAAGTGCAATACAGCATGGCGGTTCAAGATATCCGCTATTACCTCAACGGCTTGCTGATGCAGGTTGAAGGAAACCAACTGCGCCTTGTTGCAACCGACGGTCACCGCCTTGCTTATGCGGCCAGCCAAATTGAAGCAGAACTGCCGAAAACGGAAGTAATCCTGCCGCGCAAAACGGTATTGGAACTCTTCAAGCTGTTAAATAATCCGTCCGAGTCCATCACCGTTGAGCTTTTGGACAATCAAGTACGCTTCCAATGCAATGGCACGACCATTGTCAGCAAAGTCATCGATGGCAAATTCCCTGACTTTAACCGCGTGATTCCTTTGGATAATGACAAGATTTTCCTCGTATCCCGTACCCAGCTTTTGGGTGCGCTCGAACGTGCGGCCATTCTTGCCAATGAAAAATTCCGCGGTGCACGACTGTTCCTGCAGCCTGGTTTGCTGAGTGTCGTATGTAGCAACAACGAGCAGGAAGAAGCACGCGAAGAGCTTGAAATCGCTTATCAAGGCGGAGAACTCGAAGTCGGTTTCAACATCGGCTACTTGATGGATGTGTTGCGTAACATCCATTCCGACGATATGCAGCTTGCTTTTGGCGATGCCAACCGTTCAACGCTGTTTACCGTGCCGAATAATCCGAACTTCAAATACATAGTGATGCCGATGCGTATTTAATTGGGTGAACAAACAAAAAGAGCGTGTACGGGACACGCTCTTTTTTATAGGATTGAATCAAAAGGCCGTCTGAAAATTGTTTTTCAGACGGCCTTTTGATTAAACCGGGATAATTCGGTTAAATAGGAAAACTGGGATTAACGTGGACGTGGTTCGCAGTTTTTCACCAGGAATGAGCCGTTAGGGGCGTTCACGCCAACTACTTCAGAAGTAGTGTGGGTGTTTTTGTCGATGAAACCGGCAGACATTGCATAACCTTGACGGTTGGTGAAAGTAGTGCCAGTGCTGTCAGAACGTTTTTTGTTGACAACCAAAGAGGCTTTTTTGCCACCGGCGTTTACGTCAGCAGTAACTGCACGACCGCTACGGTCAAAGCCGTACATCACGTTCAGTGATTTGCCACCGTCACAATGGTAAGAAACGAAGCCGGCAGGTGCAGCGGCAGCAGAGAAGGAAACAGTAGCCAATGCGGCTGCAGTGATAACAGAAAGTAATTTCATGATCTAAGCTCCATATGAGGGTTGTGTGTTATCTTGCAAAATGAGAAAGGGTTTCCGTTTGCAGATGAAGCGTATTTTAGGCGTTTTGTCGGTAGTGGCAATTAGGTAAATTGCAAAACAGTGTTTACTTATGCTTACCCGATTGTTTATTAATAGAAAGTTGTTTGTAATTTGGTGTTGCAAAGTGGTTATGCGGATTGTTGCGGAATATATACATTAATGATTCTTTAAGAAATATAGCGAAAGAATACAAAAAAGGCCATCTGAATATTCAGACAGCCTTTGATATGAAGCGGTTTACAAGAAGAAAATTGAAGCGATAGTCACAGCGATGACACCATAGATGCTCATCGGGATGACAGTTTTCTTGATGATCGCGCCTTCGGCGTTGTTTACGTTCAACACGCTGCATACGGCGATGATGTTGTTGATGCAGACCATGTTACCCATTGCGCCGCCTACGGATTGCAGGGCGAGGATGAGGGTAACGGACAGGCCGGTATCAAGCGCGATTTGTTGTTGAATCGGACCAAAGGTCAAGTTGGATACAGTGTTGGAGCCGGAGAAGAATGCACCGATTGCACCCAGGTATGGGGAGAAGTACACCCAGTGTTCGCCAGCCATATTGGCAAATTCTTTACCGATGATTTTCACCATGGAGTCGTCGCCGCCAACCATCATCAGTTGAACCATAATCAGCGCACCCATCAGGGCAAGCAGAGGTTTTTTGGTTTGGTTGAAGGTTGCAGCGTAGAAAGACCACGCATCTTTGAATTTGGTTTTGTACAGCAGGATGCAAATCCAAACGGTGAAGACAAACGGAATCCAAGCCGGAACGTAGAGGGTTTGGTAGGAAGCGTTTACGCCTTGGCCGAAGATGTTGCCGAAGGTGATGGTCAGGGAGTCGCTGACGGTGATTTTGGACAAATCAAACGGCAGTTGGAAGCTGAACCATTCTTCTTTGCTGGTCAGCAGGCCTTTGATGCCCAGCTGTTTGATACGGGTTATCACCAGCATGCCGATCAGCATACCCAAAGGAGCCAGTGCTTTGGCAACTTGTGCGAAAGGTACTTTTTCTGCATTCGGGTCTTTGGCGTAATCTTTGCTCAAGCCCCAGCCGCGGTTTGCGGCGAATACGGATACCATCAGGCCGATTGCGCCGGCAACTAGAGATGGGAATTCTTCATTGACCATCGCCAATGCAACGTAAGGAAGGGTACAGGAGAATACGGCGATACCGATGAAGCCCAAGTTTTTGCGGATTTCAGCCCAAGGTACGATGAAGCTCAAGCCGATCACAGGGATGATGAAACCAGCAAAGAAGTGCATTACGCCGGTTTGCATACCGATTTCCATAATGCTCTTTTGATCCAAGCCCAAAGGAGCGAAGCCGAACCAAGTCGGGGTACCTACTGCACCGAAGGATACGGGTACGGAGTTCATGACCAAAGTGAAGATGGCTACTTTTAATGGGTTGAAGCCCAAGCTCATCAGGATTGGCGCGGCAATGGCGGCAGGTGTGCCGAAACCGGATGCGCCTTCAATCATAAAGGCGAAAGACCAGCCGATGATCATCAACTGGGCAATCGGATTCGGGCTGATGGTGGCCAGCCATTTGCGGATGACATCGATACAGCCGGTGGTTTCCATCATGCGGTTAAACATAATGGCACCGAAAATTACGGTAATCGGGGTCAGGGTAGAGACGAGGCCGGACGCGGCTGTTGCGTTGAGCAACATGGCATCGTCGCCGAAATAAAACAGTTTGATGGCATAAATCAGCGCGGCGGTAATCGGCAACGCGACGTAGGACGGCATACTGTTTTTCTTAACCATCAGCCAGATCAGCAGCACGATGGGAAAAATACTGAGAAAGAGAGCCATGGGATTATCCTCGGGGCAACAAGCATCATAACCGTCAATCAATGGCGGTTTGATGCGATGTGTTGAGTAGTTAATGTTTTTCGAATAAGGATTGCTATTTTTTTAGATGCAACCAGTTATCAGGTAAATTGGTTTTACCAATTTATGAAAACTGTTGCACACTTTACGTAATCTTATGTAATCGGTCAAGTGGTTTGTAATAAAAAGGCCGTCTGAAATAGGGTTTTCAGACGGCCTGAGAGCTTTGCCAGTAGTTCATTTGGTCGAATATCGAATGGTATTTACATTCAATATTTTGTAAAGATTTTGTTTTTAATTGATTTCAAACGAATTATTCTATTCCTGCCCATTTATGCGTTTGTACGCTCAATTGCCAATGGACGAGTGCATCGGGTCGGCTGTTTAATACGCCGATTTGGCGGATGGTGTCGTAGATATTCATTGCACCGTCTTGTTCGCAGGGGGAAAGATAGTAATGTCGGGCGCGGATTTTGCGTTCCATCTCTTGGCAAAACGCAATGACATCGCCATCGGCGACAATGCGCACTTCGTCTGCTTTCTCGATGCAGCTTTTTTCGTATTTGGCGGAGTAACAGGCTTTGGGACTGGTGGCAACGTAGTCGATTTGCGGCGGCGCGGGGTTGAGGCCGTTTGTTTCGATACACAGAAAATAGCCTTCGGCTTTGAGTGTGTTGAGCAGGGTATCCAAATGCGGTTGGATGGTGGGTTCGCCGCCGGTAATGATGATGTTGCGCGCCGTGTAGGTTTTCAGACGGCCCAAAATATCGGACAGGCTCATCATGCCGAATTTGAGGTAGTCGGTATCGCACCAGTTGCACGCGAGATTGCATTTGCCCAGGCGGATGAAAACGGCGGGCATACCTGTGTTCCAGCCTTCGCCTTGCAGGCTTTCAAAGATTTCGACAATGCGGTATTGGGGATTGTTCGGAGTGATTTGAATGGTCATGAATGTCGGGTGTGCGGGATTTAATTGTTGTGGTGAAGCGTTTTGAGAAATCGGGTGAGGCAGCCATTCTTTCTGTTAGTTCGAGTGGAAAGAACGGCTGGTGTGTTTAAGCGTTAATGACGGCTGCGGCGGCCAAAAATGCCGGCAAGCCTTGTTTGAGCAAAATGCCTTTGTTGCCGGATGAAAACGCGCCCCATGCGGTGGCGATGAGGACAAAGCCGAGGAACAGGATGGTCGCGCCGTAAACCGCGTTGTCGGGTGCGGCAAAGCGCGCCCATACTAAGCCGATGGCGAGGAAACCGTTGTACAGGCCTTGGTTGGAAAACAGGGTTTGTACGCGCTTTTGTTCCATAAATTCGTAAGGCATGTTGAACAGCTCTGACGCTTTTTCGCTTGGGATTTGCGTCATTTCGAGCCAAGCGATGTAGAAGTGTTCGACAGCGACGAAGAGGACGAGGAGGGTGGAGATGATTTTCATGAAGATTCCTTTTGATGTTTAGCGGATGGGTGTGTTTGGGGAACAGGCCGTCTGAAAAATACAAAATGCCGGTTTATTCTCCTTCATATTCCGCACACGAAGTCGGCGTTTCCCATAATTTCACGCTGCACACTTTGACACCGGCGTTTTTCAGACGGCCATACATTTCTACGCTCATGTTTTCGGCGGTGGTGCGACAGGGCAGGCGCAGGGTTTTCATGTTCCAGCCTTCCAAAAGCGCGGCGATTTGGCTTTCGCGTTCGTTGTTGCCGTGATAGATGAAGGCATGGTCGAACGGGTCGGTAATGTGTTGTTTGACGATGGCTTTCAGGTCGGTAAAGTCCATCACCATGCCGTCTTTTGCGCCGCCTTGGATAACGGGCGCGGAGACGGTGATTTCGAGTTTGTAGGTGTGGCCGTGCAGGTTTTGGCACTTGCCGTCATGCCCGTCGAGCATGTGCGAGGAATCGAAGGTAAAGATTTTGGTGATTTTCATGAGATGAGGGAAGCCGATGAGGCCGTCTGAACAGTGTAAAACCTGTTTCAGACGGCCTTGGGATTATTGTTCGGAAGGGAGTTTGAGGAAATGCTCGCGATAATGGCGCATTTCTTCGATGCTTTCGAGGATGTCGTCCAATGCCTTGTGCGAACCGCGTTTGACCACGCTTTTGGCGACGGCCGGATTCCAGCGTTTGGCCAATTCTTTCAGCGTGGATACGTCTAAGTTGCGGTAGTGGAAATAGGCTTCCAAGCGCGGCATGTATTTGACCATGAAGCGGCGGTCTTGATGGATGGAGTTGCCACACATGGGCGTGGATTTCTCGGGTATCCATGCGGACATGAAGTCCAACAGGTTTTGCTCGACTTCGGCTTCGGTCAGTTTGGATTCGCGCACGCGTTGGGTCAGGCCGGTGCGGCCGTGGGTGGCGGTGTTCCACTCGTCCATGCCGTCGAGCAACTCATCGCTTTGATGGATAACGTAAACGTCCGATTGCGCCAGTACGTTCAAATCGGAGTCGGTAATGATCATGGCGACTTCGATAATGCGGTCGTGTTCCGGGTTGAGGCCGGTCATTTCCATATCGAGCCAGCAGAGATTGTTTGCGTTTTGTGTCATTTCAGACGGCCTTGTGTTTTCAGTTGGCAGTATTATAAAGGATAAAGGTTCGGGCCGTCTGAAAGCATTTGTAACAAGTTGTGCAATCTCTTGATATAATCGTCCGTTACACAAAAAATCACCGCCAAAAATCATGAACCCAAGCCCTTTGCTCGATATTATCGATACGCCTCAGGATTTGCGCCGTCTGGAGAAAAAACAGCTGCCGCAAGTCGCCGCCGAATTGCGCGAATTTCTGTTGGATTCCGTCGGTAAGACGGGCGGCCATTTCGCCAGTAACTTGGGCGCGGTCGAGCTGACGGTAGCGCTGCATTATGTGTACGATACGCCCGAAGACCATCTGGTCTGGGATGTCGGCCATCAAAGTTATCCGCACAAAATCCTCACCGGTCGCAAAAATCAAATGCACACCATGCGCCAATACGGCGGTTTGGCAGGTTTCCCGAAACGCAGCGAGTCGGAATACGACGCGTTCGGCGTGGGGCATTCTTCCACATCCATCGGCGCGGCATTGGGCATGGCCGTTGCGGACAAACAGTTGGGCAATAACCGCCGCAGCGTTGCCATCATCGGCGATGGAGCCATGACGGCGGGTCAGGCATTTGAAGCCCTGAACTGCGCAGGCGATATGGATGTCGATTTGCTGGTCATCCTCAACGACAATGAAATGTCGATTTCCCCCAATGTCGGCGCGCTGCCGAAATATCTCGCCAGTAACGTCGTGCGCGATATGCACGGCCTATTGAGCACCATCAAAGCCCAATCAAGCAAAGTGTTGGACAAATTGCCCGGCGCGATGGAGCTTGCCCAAAAAGTCGAAAACAAAATCAAAACCTTGGCAGGCGAAGCGGAACACGCCAAACAGTCGCTGTCTTTGTTTGAAAACTTTGGTTTCCGTTACACCGGCCCGGTGGACGGCCACAACGTTGAAAATCTGGTGGACGTATTAAAAGACTTGCGCGGCCGCAAAGGCCCTCAGTTGTTGCACGTCATCACCAAAAAAGGCAACGGCTACAAATTTGCCGAAAACGACCCTGTCAAATACCACGCTGTCGCCAAGCTGCCGAGCGAAGTGCCTGCCCCGGAAGTGAAACCTGCTGCGGCCAAACCGACTTATACGCAAGTATTCGGCCAATGGCTGTGCGACCAAGCGGCAGCGGACGAGCGTCTGGTTGCCATCACGCCTGCCATGCGCGAAGGCAGCGGCTTGGTTGAGTTTGAACAGCAATTCCCCGACCGCTATTTCGACGTCGGCATCGCCGAGCAACACGCCGTTACCTTTGCAGGCGGTTTGGCATGCGAAGGCATTAAGCCTGTCGTGGCGATTTATTCCACTTTCCTGCAACGCGCTTATGACCAGTTGGTACATGACGTTGCCTTGCAAAACCTGCCTGTTTTGTTCGCTATCGACCGCGCCGGTATTGTTGGTGCAGACGGCCCGACCCATGCCGGTTTATACGACTTGAGCTTTTTGCGTTGCGTGCCGAACATGATTATTGCCGCACCAAGCGACGAAAACGAATGCCGCCTGCTGCTCTCAACCTGCTATCAAGCAAACTCTCCGTCCGCAGTCCGTTATCCGCGCGGTACAGGCACGGGCGCAACCATTTCAGACGGCCTGGCAACCGTTGAAATAGGTAAAGGCATCATCCGTCGCGAAGGCAGTAAAATTGCCGTTATCGCCTTTGGCAGCATGGTTGCCCCATCATTGACCGCCGCCGATAATCTGAACGCGACCGTTGCCGATATGCGCTTTGTCAAACCGATAGATGAAGAGCTAATCGTCCGTCTCGCCCGAAGCCACGATTACATCGTTACCGTTGAAGAGAATGCTGAACCAGGAGGCGCAGGCAGCGCGGTGTTGGAAGTGTTGGCGAAACACGGCATTTGCAAACCGGTATTGCTGCTGGGTGTAGAAGACAAAGTTACCGAACACGGCGACCCGAAAAAACTCTTAGCCGATTTGGGGCTGAATGCCGAATCCGTTGAAAAACGGATTGCCGATTGGATAGAGGCCGTCTGAAAAATATTAAAACATCTCAATACATTGCGTAATTTATGGGAAAAAAATTAATCAGCATCAGTATGGTGCGCAACGAAAACGACGTTATCGAATCGTTTGTCCGTCATAATCTCGAGCTGATGGATGAAATGCACATCATCGATCATGGCAGCAGCGATGGCACAAGGGAAATCCTGATTCAATTGAAAGAAGAGGGTTTACCGGTATTTATCTATCAATATCAAGCGCTCAAGTTCAATCAAGACCAATTGGTAAACCTGCTTATGAAGCAGCTTGTAGCAAAAGATGAAGCGATAGATTTCGTTTTTCCGCTGGATGCGGACGAATTTATTTCATGTCCTAGCCGTACCATGCTGGAACAACTCTTGGATGTCATCGGTGAATACAAGATCGGCATGTATCTTTGGCGCGGCTATTTGCCGACATCGTTGCAATACAACCCTGATTTCACCACTCAATTTACCGAGCAACGCCTCGAAACGCTCTTTACCCCTAAAGTCATTATTCCCAGATGGGCTGCCGAATCTTGCAGCGTGATTATCGGCTGCCATTACATGTTGGATAAAGATGGCAACAAGGTTGAATCAACCCTGTTTCATTCGCCGAATTATCGAGGTTTACATTCCTGGTTTATCGAGCAGTTTTCCGCACAATTTGCAGAGACCGATTTGTTGTGGCTGGGGCATTTCCCAATCCGTTCCTTGAATCAGCACATCAAAAAAATCCTCGAAAAGTCCATCTTGATTGCCATTAAAGACGGAAGCAACGATATTGCCTGGGAAAACCAGTTGCGCGAATTGTTGGATAACGGCATGAAGATGGGCTTGAACGATTTACGGCTGTTGGCATACAGATACCGCGCCGGTTCTACAAGTTTGGAAGACACGCATTGTAGAGTCAGCCGTTACGAACCCTTGCGTAAAAAACCGCTGACGCTGAAATACACATCGCCGGAAGCAGGCGACCCTTTGATGATTGTCGGACATTTGGTCCTTGCATTGGCAAGCGGCGCGAAAGATTCCTCTTTAGGCCTTAAGGCCGTCTGAAAAACAGTCAGCCCGCACACACAATGATAGGAAAACCTTATGATCAGTATCTTTGATATTTTTAAAATCGGCATCGGTCCGTCCAGCTCGCACACCGTCGGCCCGATGAAGGCCGCGGCCGCTTTTGCTGATTTGCTGAATGCCGAAAACTTGGATACACAAGTGGCGCGCATTGTCATTGAAGTGTACGGCTCACTTGCTTTGACCGGTATCGGACACGGTACATTCGACGCATTATTGCTCGGTTTGGAAGGCAGCCTGCCGCACGATATCCCGCTTGCAGACATCCCTCAACGCTTGGAACGCATCCGCACGCAACACGTTTTAAAACTCAACGGCCGTGAAATGGCCTTCAATCCTGAAAAAGATTTGGATATCCGCGGCGACAAAGTGTTGCCCAAACATCCGAACGGTTTGAACTTTATCGCCTACCATTCAGACGGCCTGAAGCTGAAAGAGCAGATTTATTATTCGGTCGGTGGCGGTTTTATCGTAACAGACGAAGGGTTTGCACAAGAAGCGCAGGAAAATTCGGATGTGCCATATCCTTACAAAAACTGCGACGAGTTGCTGGCACAATGCCGTCTGAACCAGTTGAATATTTCCGAAGTCGTGTTGGCCAATGAAGCAGCGTTGGCAGGTTGCGATGAGGTGGAAGTGCGCCGCCGTGTGGCTGCCGTGGCCGATGTGATGGAAAACTGCATCAAGCGCGGCTTGGGTGCGGAAGGGCAGCTGCCGGGCGGCTTGAATGTCCGCCGCCGCGCGCCGCAATTGGCAGCCAAACTCAAAGTCCTGCGCGAGAGCGAAATCGTCAATACCCAACTTTGGCCGATGGTGTACGCTATGGCGGTCAATGAAGAAAACGCCGCCGGCGGCCGCGTTGTAACCGCACCGACCAACGGCGCGGCAGGCATTATTCCTGCCGTCTTGCACTATTTCCGCAAATTTAATCCGCACGCCAACCAATCGCGTGTCGAAGATTTCCTGCTGACTGCCGGTGCCATCGGTATTTTGTATAAAACCAACGCGTCTATTTCCGGCGCGGACGTCGGCTGCCAAGGCGAAGTCGGCGTAGCGTGTTCCATGGCGGCGGGCGCATACGCCGAAGTTATCGGCGGCACGCCCAAACAAGTGGAAAACGCCGCCGAAATGGCCATGGAACACCACTTGGGCCTGACCTGCGACCCTGTCGGCGGCTTGGTGCAAATCCCCTGTATCGAGCGCAACGGCATCGCCGCCGAAAAAGCCCTCAAGCTCGCCACCCTCGCGCTTTTGGAAGACGGCACAGATAAAAAAGTCTCACTTGATGAAGTGATTCAAACCATGCTGCAAACCGGCCGCGATATGAAGGCAACCTACAAAGAAACCTCACTCGCAGGCCTGGCTATCACCTTGCAGAAAAAAGCCATACCGGTATCCGTGCGCGTGGTGGAATGTTAGCAATAGGGTAGGGGATCTGCCCGATAAAAAAGGCCGTCTGAAAAACTTTCAGACGGCCTTTTTTGTATGGATCGAATAACTACCCGTTTTTTTGATAAGGGTTTTCCAGTCCGGCCATTAAGTCGCGGAAGTATTCGCGCAACTGTTTTTCGGAGCAACCCATCAGCAGCGCGTCTTCAAATGCGTCCTGCGCTATTTGGTACAGTTCGTTCAAGTTTTCGGTCATGACTTTGACTTTTTCGGTGCAGGAAACAATCTGACCGTCGTCGTCATACCATTTGGGCATTTGCGGCATTGCCATCGTGTACCTCAATTCAAGAAACGGGATGGATCGTTTTTCTTCACGCGGCGGGCAAAGGCGTATTTCGCGCTCCAATATTTGTGGCCGAGGCTGGTAATTTCGATACGTTTGCCCGTTCTCGGCGCGTGAATGAAATTGTTGTTGCCGATGTAAAGGCCGACGTGGGAAATACGGCCGCGACCCATGGTGCGGAAAAAGACCATGTCACCCGGCTGCAACTCGGAACGGTTCACGGCAACGCCCATTTGCGCCTGTTCGGCAGAGGTGCGCGGCAGGTTTACGCCCATGGCGCGTTTAAAGATGTGTTGCATGAAGCCGCTGCAGTCAAAGCCGGTAGAGGCTGATGTACCGCCGTAGCGGTAGGCTACGCCGAGCAAGCCCATGGCGCTGCCGATCAATTCGTCTGCATTGCCTGAGGGTGCGCGCGTATTGTTGCTTGGAGCGGAGTGTGTATTGACGGGGTGGACAGGGGTTGCCTGACGCGTATTGCCGTAAACGTTGGCGTTGTCGTTGAATTGGTTTAAAACACGCTGACGGGTGGTAATCAGGTTTTCCAAATCATCGGCGTAAGAAAAATTGACGCTCGCGAGCATGGCGACCGAAGTCCAAACTGCTGCGAGCCGGAGTAAAAAATTCATTATAAAAACTTCCGTTTCAGAAGGCATTCCCTGCCGATTGCAGGCACATTGCCGGTTTCTGAGATGTTATCCCGTATCATTCTCTTGTTATCTGCTTGATTGTATTCAAAAACCGTCTTTTTGGCAAAAAAACTGCTGTTATTTTGCGTTAAACCCTTGTTTCCAAACAAACTAGAAAAACATTAAACGCGGTTTCGCTTGATTTATCCTCCGCTGCAACCATATAAGCGGCATTCATTGATTTATTTTCAGAGACTGACATGACACAAAATCACAGCGATATCCGTACACGCTTTATCTTCGACGATATGCCTATCCGCGGTATGCACATCCGCCTCGAAAAGGTTTGGCACCACATCGTCAACCAAAAACATTATCCTGTCGCCATCCGTCGCGCATTGGGCGAATTGTTGGCCGCCGGTTCTTTATTGTCTGCCAACCTTAAAAACGAAGGCACGCTGATTGTTCAAGTTCAAGGTCAGGGCCGTCTGAAAATGTTGGTGGTGGAAGCGACTTCTGAAAATACTGTCCGTGCTACCGCGCGTTGGGACGAAACCGCTGAAATTCGTGATGATGAAAGCCTGACTGCGCTGTTGGGCGAAAACAGCGTGTTCGTTTTGACTCATCAGCCTAAAGATGCCGACCCATGGCAAGGTGTTGTCCCTCTGGAAGGCGACAGCATTGCGCAAATGTTGGTCAACTATATGAAACGTTCCGATCAGCTCGATACCTATATTACGCTTGCCGCCGACGACCAAGCAGCAGGTGCATTATTGCTGCAACGTCTGCCGGAAGAAGAATTGGATGATGCCGCTTGGGAACATGTGACCACGCTTGCGCAAACGCTTACTCCGCAAGAATTGACCGGTTTGGACGCTTATCACGCCCTTTACCGCCTTTACCATGAAACCCCGCCCCGCGTTTTTGAACCGGAAGCCATCGAGTTTGCCTGCACCTGCTCTCGCGGCAAAGTCAGTGATATGCTGTTGATGCTTGGCGGTCAGGAAGTCGGCGGCGTAGTGGCAGAACAAGGCAGCATTCAAATCGATTGCGATTTCTGCCATAGCAAGTATGTGTTTGATGAAACCGATGTCAACGCTTTGTTTGGCGCAGATGTGGTGAATGCCGTCCGTCAAGAAAATGAACGTTTGCAGTAAGCTGGGGATAAAAGTTTCTTAAGGAAATTGGCTTAATAGAAGGGCAGGTGCAAAACCTGCCCTTTCTTTTTGGAAAACTGAATATCATCAATAGAAAATGCCGTCTGAAAAAAAGCGTGGCTGATTTCAGACGGCATGATTGTTTTAAACGATGCGTTTAATGTTTAAAGATTATTTCCAAACCAACAAAGCGTGGTTGCGTTTGCCGCGGCGGACGATGGTGTATTTGCCGAAACGTTTGTGTTCGTCGGTCAGCATGTAGGCATCGTCAGGTTTTTCAGCGGCATGGTTCGGATTGTTGGCTTCAGCAGGTTTACCGTTGAGCAAAACCGCTTTGCTGTTTACAAAACCGCGCGCTTCTTTGTTGGAAGATGCCAAACCGGTTTTCACCAAAGTCTCAACCACGTTGAGGCTCTCGGAAACTTCAAAAGTCGGCAAGCCGTCGAGTGCCAGCTGCTCGAAGTCGCTTTCGGTGAGATGGCTTTGGTCTTCGGCAAACAGGCTTTCTGAAATACGTTGGGCGGCGGCAAGGGCTTCTTCGCCGTGAATCAGGCGGGTCATTTCTTCGGCGAGAATGCGTTGCGCTTCTGGCTTGGTACCGCTGGCTTTGTCTTTGGCTTCGATGGCATCGATTTCTTCGATAGACAGGAAGGTAAAGTATTTCAGGAATTTATACACATCGGCATCGGCCACTTTCAGCCAGAATTGGTAGAACTGATACGGAGAAGTTTTCTTCGCGTTCAGCCATACCGCGCCGCCTTCGGTTTTGCCGAATTTGGTGCCGTCGGATTTGGTTACCAAAGGCAGAGTCAGGCCGAATACTTGTTTTTGGTGCAGACGGCGGGTCAAGTCGATACCGGCAGTGATGTTGCCCCATTGGTCGGAACCGCCGATTTCCAAAACCGCGCCATGACGTTTGTTCAATTCGGCAAAGTCGTAGCCTTGCAGTAGGGAATAGGCGAACTCAGTAAAGGAAATACCCACATCGTCGCGCTCGATACGCTGTTTGACGGATTCTTTATTCAGCATGGCATTGACGGAGAAATGCTTGCCGATGTCGCGCAGGAAGTCGAGGCAGTTCATGCTGCCGAACCAGTCGGCGTTATTGGCCATAATGGCTGCGTTAGCGCCGTCAAAGCTTAAGAAAGGGGTCAGTTGGTTGCGGATGCTTTCAACCCAGCCGGCAACGGTTTCGGCAGAATTTAAGCTGCGTTCGGCGGCTTTAAAACTTGGGTCGCCGATCATGCCGGTCGCACCGCCCACCAAAGCAATCGGCGTATGGCCGGCTTGTTGGAAACGGCGCAATGCCAATACAGGCAGCAAGTGGCCGATGTGCAGGCTGTCGGCTGTCGGGTCAAAACCGCAATAGAGGGAAATTTTTTGTTCGTTTAGCAAAGCGTCTAAGGCTTCGATGTCGGTAGTTTGCGCGATTAAGCCACGCGATTGTAGGTCTTTGATGACGCTCATTGTTATCTTCCAAAAAAATTAGCAGTTTTACAAACTGCTAATTGTAACAAATTTCATCGGATGAATGGCTATGGCTTACTGAAGAAGCGTGTGTTTTTCAGAAAAACGCTTGGCCAGTTCTCTGCCGCCGTAAGGGTTGATGTGGTCTCTATCGGAATAAACCGGCAATCCGTTGATTTTGAAGTTCTCCGGAATATAGGCAGTGGCATCGATAATGTGCACATTGGCATATTTTTCTGCCAATTCTTTGATGCGTTCATTTCCTTTTGAAGTGACTGTTTCATCAATGGCAAGATTTTGACTAAATCCCGGTATGCGGTAAGACAGAATATAGGCACGCAAGCCGTTGTATGACAGATTAGGGTTGTCTATCATCAGGTAAACCGCTTGTTTTTCCGAAGAAAGTTTTTGCAACATAAGGTCGAATTTTTTGAAAAAATCGGCATCGTAAGCAAGGGAGTGGCTGTTTTCAGGCATTTGGCTACCCCAGCGCATGGCCAAAAGCACTTTTGAGTATTGGGGCAGATGCTCTTTGGCATACTGATAAACGGCACGGCAGGAGGCGTTTTTCTTGAATACGGGTGCGGCATAATCTTCTACATAGGCACAACTGTCCGCAGAAACCATCGTTGCCGACCAGTTTTCTTTTTTGCCGACGGTATCAAAAAACGTTTTATATTGGTCGGCATGCGAATCGCCTAGAATTAGTAATTCCGGCTGTTTGTCTGTATCGCCCCAAATACACTGTTTGTCGGTATTGTTGTGACAAGAAGTGTAGGAACGTGCCAATCCCATACGGTCGTATTGCTGCATAAACGGGAGCTTCATGGCAAGAAAAGGCGTAATGGCCAAAACAAGCATGGGGACGGCATAAACCCATGTCACAGATTGGGCAAAAGAGCCTTTCCAGTTTTTAAACGGCTTCTCGACAAAATAATAAGAAAGCAGGGAGAGTGCAAACATTAAGACAATCGCGGCTGCAGTCGAATAAGAAGGCAGATTGTTTGAACCGATGTATCTCATAAAAGCCAATACAGGCCAATGCCACAGATACAGTGAATAGGAAATCAAGCCTATACCGACAGTAATCTTCCATTGGAAAAATTTTTTCAGCCGGTGTTCAAATTGATTGAAATAAATGAATGCGGCGGCGGCCAAACAAGGAATGATGGCGGCTGGCCCTGGGAAATAGGCGGTTTTTTCCGTATAGGTAAACAGGCAGGCAAACAGTACGCATACGGAAACTAATGCGCCTGCCGCTGCATATTGTTTGCCGGTATCCAGTCCTTGTTGTTGCCGGTATTGCATCCACACTGCCGTCAACGAGCCGATCAGCATTTCGCAGGCGCGCAGATGGGGAAGGTAATATTTATCCAGCGCAGTCGGTATAAAAGAAGCCAAAATACTGAATACGCATAGCGTGATGAGGAAGGCAAACTGGGTGCGCCAGCTTTTGCGGACAACCAGCAACAGCAATATCGGGAAGACGAAATAATATTGTTCTTCGACCGATAAAGACCAAATGTGAAGCAAAGGTTTTTCTTCTTGTATGGGGTCGAAATAGCCCTGACCCTTTGCAAAAAAGATATTGGAGATGAATCCCAAGGTGGACAGAGCTGTCCTCCATAAAAGGAAGAAATCATCTTTGGTGAATAAAAGAAAGCCGCATACCAGCGTTACCGTCAAGACGGTAAAAAATGCGGGCAGTATCCGCTTGATACGGCGGATGTAAAATTTTTTGAACGAGAAAATCCCACTGCTCATTTCACGATGAATAATCATCGTGATCAGAAAGCCGGAAATGACAAAAAAGATATCAACACCAAGAAAGCCGCCAGGCAGCCAGTTTTTTTCAATATGGAAAACGACAACGGATAGAACAGCAACGGCACGCAATGTATCAATATCTGGGCGGTAAGATAAAACTTTGCTCATAATATTTTGATTTTAATTAGTTTATTTTAATGGCGCCGTCTGAAAAGTGATTCCTGCCGAGAATGGCAGTATTTCGGAGGTCGGCCATCGTTTGTCAGTACTGGGCAGTTTGTTTGCCTTCTTAGAATGATTGCTGGGGATATGCGTTTGAATAGTAATAGATTAGAGTAGGAAAATAGTTAATAGTTTCAATACAATGTTTAATATGTTGTTTTTATAATGAATCAATACGATGTGGTATTGTTTAATTGTTTATTGTCATATCAATGGTATTGTTATTGATGATGTAACCTTGCGTTATTTTTAGGTGAGGCGTAGGTAAGAAACGAGAGATTTTAAGCAAGAAAAATTACGGGCTATACCCGCATTTATTATGGAGATAATGTCTTGTTTTGTTGATATTTCAAGACATGAGGCCGTCTGAAAATAAATTCAGACGGCCTTAATCTTAGAAAAGGCCGTCTGAAAAAGCGTTACGCTGGGTTTATACGTTAAACAGGAAGTGCATCACATCGCCGTCTTGTACGACGTATTCTTTGCCTTCCACACGCATTTTGCCTGCTTCTTTGGCTTTGGCTTCGCCACCTAAAGCGATGAAATCTTCGTAGGCGATAACTTGGGCACGGATGAAGCCGCGTTCAAAGTCGGTGTGAATCACGCCGGCGGCTTGTGGCGCGGTGTCGCCTTTGTGTATGGTCCAAGCGCGTACTTCTTTGACACCGGCGGTGAAGTAGGTTTGCAGGCCCAAGAGGTCGTAGCCGGCACGAATCAGGCGGTTCAGGCCCGGTTCTTCCAAGCCCATTTCGGCGAGGAATTCGGCTTTTTCGTCGTCTTCCAATTCAGCGATTTCGCTTTCCATCGCGGCGCAAACGGCCACAACCGGCGCGTTTTCTTTTGCAGCCAATTCTTTCAGGCGGTCGAGGTGCGGGTTGTTTTCAAAACCGTCTTCGGCAACGTTGCCGACGTACATGGCAGGTTTGGCAGTCAGCAGGAACAGCGGTTTGAGCATGGCAAGTTCTTCTGCGTCCAAACCGAAGGAGCGTACAGGCTTGCCTTCGTCCAGATGTGGCAGCAGTTTTTTGCATAGATCGACCAGTTTTTGCGCGTCTTTATCGCCTGAACGAGCGCGTTTTTCTTCGCGGACGATGGCTTTTTCGACGCTGGCCAAGTCGGCTAGTGCCAACTCAGTGCCGATGGTTTCGATGTCGGCAATCGGATCGACTTTGCCTGCGACATGGACGATGTTGTCGTCGTCAAAGCAACGTACGACGTTAACAATCGCGTCAGTCTCGCGGATGTTGGCAAGAAACTGGTTGCCCAAACCTTCACCTTTGCTCGCACCTGCAACCAAACCGGCAATATCGACAAATTCGACGATGGCGGGCTGCATTTTTTGCGGATTGACGATTTTTGCCAATTCGGCCATACGCGGATCGGGGACTTCAACGATGCCGACGTTGGGTTCGATGGTACAGAAAGGATAGTTTGCCGCTTCGATACCCGATTGGGTCAGCGCGTTAAAGAGGGTAGATTTGCCGACGTTGGGCAAACCGACGATGCCGCATTTCAAGCTCATGGTTTTTCCTGAAAAGATAAAAGTTTAACGGCGGATTATAGCATATTGTGGAGGTACTCAAAACAGCTGCAATGCTGGTGTGTTCTTATAATAAAAGGCCGTCTGAAAAAAGAGGGGCAGGCATTCAGCTTATTGTGCTTCCGAAGAATGAGAAAATGAATAAAGCCGTTAAATAAAACAATTTTTCGGACAGGAGGCTTAAGATTAGACCTGAAAGAATGCCCAGTACCCAATAAATCATCTGACGGTGTTTCGGGTTGGATGCGGTACGTAACATTTTGAAATACAAAACCAGACAGCCAAACATGCAGATTGTTTGAAACAGAATGAGGGGGAGGCTGTCAATGGCTTCGGAAATCGAACCATAAAGGATGATTGTCCCTATGCGTATGCATAAATAAATTAAAGCCGAGCCTGCCGCCGAATGCCCAAAAGGGACGGGCGTGTCGGATGAGTCGGGTGTTTGGTGGGGCTGAAGCCTGCCGAATAACAAGATAAATACAATGTCAAACATATTGATAGTTGCCTTGGCGTAAGATGTTTTCGTTTTTCAGACGGCCTTCAGGGTGTCTGAAAGCTTATTGTGCGGCGTATGGGGTAGTGCCGCGGTAAGGGATGTCAGTAGGTCGACCATCCATCATGCTGAAGCGGTTGCCATACTTAAGTGAACACTTTGAATTAGCAGAGGGTTATCTGCTATTGCCCGCAATGGTTTGAAATACAGGGTAAGTTAAATGAATAGGGTAAGAGTGGCAAGCAGGTTGAGAAACGGTATGGGGTTTCGTGGGTAAAGTCTTTGCCACGGTTCGCAGTTAGTTTAAAGGCCGTCTGAAAACTGTTTCAGACGGCCTTTTTTCCGTACTGCCTTAACCGGTATTACGCAAACCTTGCGCTACGCCGTTGATGGTCAAGTGAACCATCAGCAGGGCGTGAGGATTGTCGGGCTCTTTGCGCAGGCGTTTGAGCATGGCGACTTGCAGGCCGTTGAGGGCGTTCAGGTATGGAATCCTCAAGGCAAGCGAACGGGCGAGGCTGCGGTTGTCGCGCAGGAGCTCTTCGGTTTGCAGCAGGTCGAGCAGTGCTTTGCGGCTGCGTTGGTATTCTTCCTTGATCATGCCGAAGATGACTTTTGCTTTATCGGGCGATTCGCTCAAGCCGGCATAGTTTTCCGCCAAGGTGATGTCGGTTTTCGCCATCACTTGTTCCATGTTGGAGAGCATGGCTTGGAAGAACGGGTTGCTTTGGGCATGTTCGCGCAGGGCGGCCAGTGTGTCGGGATTACCTTCGCACAAGGTTTCCACTGCGCTGCCGAAACCGTACCAAGCAGGCAGCATGAGGCGGTTTTGCATCCATGAGAATACCCACGGAATCGCGCGCAAGTCCTGAATCCGTGCCAAGGTTTTGCGGCTGGCGGGACGGCTGCCGAGGTTGAGGGTGGCGATTTCCTGAATCGGGCTGGTTTGCAGGAAGTAGTCGATGAAGTCGGGGTGGGTAATCAGTTCGCGGTAGTATTTGAACGATACGTCCGACAAATCCTGCATCAGTTTGGCATCAGGGTCTTTTTTGTCCGGCAGGATGCTGGCTTCCAAAGTCGCGGCAACCAAGGTTTCCAAGTTGCGTTGGGCATTGCCCGGGTCGGCGTATTTGGCGGTAATGACTTCGCCTTGCTCGGTAATGCGGATTTGTCCGGCAACACTGCCTGCAGGTTGCGCCAAGATGGCTTGGTAAGAAGGGCCGCCGCCGCGACCTACACTGCCGCCGCGGCCGTGGAACAGGCGCATGCGGACATCGTATTTTTTGAAGAGTTCGACCAAGCCCAACTCTGCCTGATACAGACACCATGAGCTGGTAACGTAGCCGCCGTCTTTGTTGGAGTCGGAGTAGCCGAGCATGATTTCTTGGATGTTGCCGCGGCTTTCGAGCAGGGCATCATACCAGTCGAGGCGGAACATGGTTTCCATGACCGGACAGGCGTTTTCGAGTGCTTCGATGGTTTCAAACAGAGGCACGATGTTGATGCGGCTGCGCGGTTTGCCGTTTTCAACCGTCAACAGGCCGCTTTCTTTCAGCAGCAATGCCAAGGCGAGCAGGTCGCTGGGTTGTTCGCAGTTGGAAATAATGCTTTGTGTAACGGCATCTTCACCGAATTCGTCTTTGATTTTGCGCGCTTCGTTGAAAATTGCCAGTTCGTGACGGGTATGGTCGCTGTATGTGATGAACGGGCTGTACAGCGGACGTTGATGGCTCAACTCGCGCAACAGGGCGGTTTGTTTTTGCTCTTCGTTCAGGCTGTTGTAGTCTTCCAAGCCTGCGTGTTGGAAAAGCTCGGCAACCACATCGGCGTGTTTGCCTGCGTGTTGGCGCAGGTCGAGCGGCATCATGTGGAAGCCGAACACGGACACGCTGCGGATAATGTCGGCCAGACGGCCTTCTGCCAGCAGTTGGCTGCCGTTTTCGTGGAGCGAGCGTTGCAGTTTTTTCAGGTCGTTGAGGAACTCTTCGACAGTAGCATAAGGTTCGAGGAAGCCGAATTTGCAACCCATGCCCAAACCGAGTGAGCGTGCCTTGCCCATGGCGCGTGCCATGATGTAGGCGATGGCGCGGCGGTAGGGTTCTTCGGTGCGGGCGATTTCTTCGTCAGGCGAGAGGGCGGCCAGTGCCATTACGTCGTCGTTGACTTTGACGCGGCGGATGGAGAGCGGCAATTCGCGGTAGAGGTTGTCGAGTTCGCCGCGATAGAAACGGAACACTGCGTCGGCATGCCGTCTGAACGCAAAACGCAAGGTTTCGGCAGAAACGAACGGGTTGCCGTCGCGGTCGCCGCCGATCCAGCCGCCGATTTTGAGGATATTCGGAACGCGGACGCCGGGATAGGCCGTCTGAAAATCGCGTTCCATTGTGCGGTAGAGCTTGGGCAGGGCTTCAAAGAAGCTCATTGGGAAAATGGATACACCGTTGTTAATTTCGTCGTTGACGCTAAGTTTGTGGCGGCGCGTTTCGCTGGTTTGCCACAGGCCTAAAAGGACAGTGTCGATTTCGCGGCGCAACTGAGCCAGTGCATCAGGATTGGTACAGCGTTCGCGTTGCGGCAGCAGCGCGCGGATGCGGCGGTTGAAGCTCAAGACGGTTTGGCGTTGCACTTCGGTCGGGTGCGCGGTCAAAACGGCGGTAACGACTGTGTTGTCCAGTTGTTGTTGCACCGCTTTGCCGTTGATTTTTCCGGCTTTGAGCTTGCGCACGGTTTCCGTCAGGCTGCCTTCGGCGCTGTTGTGTCCGGCCTCTTCGTGGATTTGGCGGCGGCGTTCGTGGTGCACGTCTTCGGCGATGTTCAAAATCTGTGCGAACAGGCCGCAGGCCAGGGTTAAATCGTGGGTTTGTTGTTCGTCCAATTGCGGCAACACCTTTTCAATCAAGGCGGCGCTGTCGTCTGAAGTCGATAATAACTTAACGGTTTCGACCACCAAAGGCGACGCTTCCTCATGCAGCAGATTGAAAAGAGACTGTTTTAAAAATTCCGCATCCGCTGCCAGAGCGGCATCTTTTGGATTATTTAAGATATGCAGTTGCATGATTTTTCTCTTATTTAAATGTTAATTTGGGTTTGTCCCGAATCCATTGTATAGCAAATTTTTGTAAACTGCCAATGCTGCCGTCCGATACATTTCAAACCAGAAAACAGCCGTTCGTATCCGCCGCGTGGCCGCTGTCTGTAAAATGCCGTAAAATATTGACTGTCAAAACAGAGGCGAGAAACCCATGATTGAATTTCCCAACCAGCCCGATTTTCCTGAACAACACACCGCCGTCGCCGTCGGCACCGTCAACATGAGCCAGCAGGCGATACGGGTGTTGATAGAGAATGCCACCGAAAAGGCAAGTATCCTGACTATCGCCCGCGTTGCCGCCATTCAGAGCATCAAACAGACCGCCAACCTGATTCCGCTACACCTGCCCGGCCGTTTCATCGGCGTGCAGGTTGATTTCGATATTAACGTTGAGCTGGCTTGCCTGAAGGCCACGCTGACCGTCCAAGCGAACAGCAACGGCAGCATTGCCACCGAAGCCCTGACCGGCCTCAATTTGGCGCTCTTGAGCGTTTACGACATGATGAAAGACGTTGACCGCAATATGATGCTCAGCGGCATCCGCCTCGAATCCGAAACCAGCAGCGAAGGCCGTCCTTTCCTGTTTGACAACGCCTACGAAAATATTAATTTCTAAACCACTCAGGCCGTCTGAACGTTGGGTTTCAGACGGCCTTATTGTTATGATGAACGATCAACAACTTTTGCGGTTCAGCCGCCATATCCTGCTTGATGAAATTGGTATCGAAGGTCAAGAAAAACTCTTGACCGCCCATGTGCTCGTTGTCGGTTGCGGCGGGCTGGGTGCGGCGGCCTTACCGTATCTTGCCGCTGCCGGTATCGGCAGCCTGACAATTGCCGATGCCGATACCATTGATGAGACCAATCTTCAACGCCAAATCACGTTTACTGAGGCTGATATCGGCAAAAACAAGGCTTTGGTCATGCAAGGCCGTCTGAAACAGATCAACAGCCAAACACACATTACAGCCATTGCCGAATTTCTCGATGAGGCTAAGCTTGTCGAATTGGCAAACGCAGCCGACATCATCCTTGATTGTTCCGACAATTATCCCACACGCCAGGCGGTCAACCGCGCCGCCGTTGCCACGCGCACGCCTTTGGTTTCCGCCGCGGCCGTCGGCTTTGACGGACAAATCGCCGTGTACCGCCCCGACCTTCCCGATACGCCTTGTTATGCCTGCCTGTTTGACGGAGAACAAGCCAGCGATGGCGCTTGTGCATTATTCGGCGTTTTTTCGCCCTTGGTCGGCGTTATCGGAACGACCCAAGCCGCCGAAGCGCTCAAAGTACTGATCGGTATCGGTGCGCCGTCGCACGGCAAACTTTCTACCTATAACGCATTGAGCGGAAAATGGCAGCAATACGGGGTGAGACGTAATCCCGAATGCCCGGTTTGCGGCGGCCGTTAAAGACAAAAAGCAGGGTAGGGGTTTCGACATTGCCTAAGCCAATCCGCTAGAGTAATCATACTTGTCTTTCATTAAACTTGAAGGGAGGCGTTTCTTCCCTTTTCAGACGGCCTGTGGCACGATATGATTCAATGATTAATAAATTTTTTGAGGCCGTCTGAAAAAGGATAAGGAGAAACCGGCTTAATGAATATTATTCGTGCCTTATTGGTGGTATTGGGTTGCTTGGCTTTGGGCGAGGCAACCGTTTGGATTTTGGGGTTGAAACTGCCGGGCAGTATTGTCGGCATGGGTTTGCTGTTTGCCGCGCTTCAGGCCGGCTGGGTCAAATTGTCTTGGGTGGGAGAGCTGGCAGACATTTTGATGGCAAACCTGACTTTGTTTTTGGTGCCGCCTTGCGTGGCTGTCATCAGCTATTTGGATGTGATTGCAAATGACTGGTTTTCGATTTTGACGGCCACAATCGGCAGTACGATCTGCGTATTGTTGGTGACCGGCAAAGTGCATGAGTGGGTCAGGAGGTGGATGTGATGAACATAGACGGGCTGTTGCGCATGCCCTCGGTCATGTTGTTCCTGACTTTGGCCGTGTATGCTTTGGCGGTGCAGATTCGGGCGCGCACGGGGAATGTGCTGTGTAATCCGGTATTGATCAGCACGCTGGTGTTGATGGGGTATTTGAAGGTATTTGCCATCGATTACGAGCTGTACCATTCTGCTTCGCACTTTATTGATTTTTGGTTGAAACCGGCAGTCGTGTTGCTGGCGGTGCCGCTTTATCGAAATTGGGACCGTATCCGCAGCCAGTGGTTGCCGGTGGTGTTGTCACAGTTGGCGGGCAGCGTGACAGGCATTGTTACAGGCGTGTATTTTGCCAAATGGCTGGGCGCTTCGCGCGAAGTGATTCTGTCGCTGGCTTCCAAATCGGTGACCAACCCGATTGCGATCGAAATCACGGCGTCTATCGGCGGTATTCCGGCGATTACGGCGGCAACGGTGATTATTGCCGGACTTTTTGGACAGATGGCCGGATATAAAGTGTTGAAAGGGACGTTGTATATGCCTTCTTCAGTGGGAATGTCTTTGGGTACGGCCTCACATGCGATGGGTATTGCGGCGTCTTTGGAATACGGCCGCCGTATGGCCGCATATGCCGGCTTGGGCTTGACGCTCAACGGCGTATTGACGGCGGTATTGGTGCCTATCTTGATTCCCTTATTGGGCGTATAGCGTTTAGGCCGTCTGAAAATAGTGTAAACAGGAGAAAATGATATGGCTGTAAATTTGACTGAAAAACGTGCAGACGAATTGTTGGAAATCGACGGCATCCGTCTGTTTACAGGTCGTGCCGGCATCAAGCAACAAGACCGCGACGATTTGACGCTGATGGTGTTGGGCGGCGGACATACGGTGGGCGCGGTGTTTACGCAAAACCGTTTCTGCGCCGCGCCGGTGCATATCGCCAAGTCGCATCTGTTTGACCAAGACGGCGTGTGTGCCTTAGTTATCAATACGGGCAATGCCAATGCGGGTACCGGCGCACAAGGCCGTCTGGACGCGATTAAAGTGTGCGCGGCGGCGGCGGAACAGGTCGGCTGCCAATCCAATCAAATCATGCCGTTTTCGACCGGCGTGATTTTGGAGCCGCTGCCTGTGGATAAAATTGTGGCCGCTTTGCCGCAAGTGCGCCCTGCATTCTGGTCGGATGCGGCTCGTGCCATCATGACGACGGATACTGTACCGAAAGCCGCTTCACGCACAGGCTTGGTCGGCGAAAAACACACAGTCCGCGCTACCGGTATCGCCAAAGGTTCGGGCATGATTCATCCGAATATGGCGACCATGTTGTCGTTTATCGCCACTGATGCCAAAGTGTCCCAACCGATTTTGCAGCTGATGACCCAAGAAATCGCAGATGAAAGTTTCAATACGATTACCGTGGACGGCGATACCAGTACCAACGACAGCTTTGTCATTATGGCGACAGGCCGTTGCGGTCAGAGCGAAATCGACAATACCGCCGATCCGCGCTATGCGCAGCTCAAAGCCTTGCTTGGTTCGCTGGCTTTGGAGTTGGCACAGGCGATTGTCCGTGATGGCGAGGGTGCGACCAAGTTCATCACGGTTGAAGTGCAAAATGCGAAAAACCGCGAAGAGGCACGCAAAGTGGCTTATGCCGTCGCCCATTCGCCTTTGGTAAAAACTGCTTTCTTTGCCTCCGACCCGAACTTGGGCCGTCTGCTGGCAGCTGTCGGCTATGCCGGTATTGAAGACTTGGACGTCGATGCTTTGAAAATGTGGCTGGATGACGTGTTGGTGGCTGAAAACGGCGGCCGCGCGGAAAGCTATACCGAAGAAGCAGGACAAGCGGTGATGAACCGTCCGGAAATCACTGTTCGCATTGATTTGCAACGCGGCGATACGACGGCGGCCGTCTATACCTGCGATTTGTCGCACGAATATGTGTCGATTAACGCGGATTACCGTTCTTAAAAACCTTTATCCTTGTTTTCAGACGGCCTTTGAGAAAAGTATCAAGGCCGTCTGAACACATTGACTGCGTGTTTATGATGAAATTTCCCCAAACTTGGGCGGCGCGCCTCGCCCATAAAATCCGCCAAACCAAACGCCTGTCCAAAAAGAGCATTGCCTTTCTGTTTTTGCTGGCAGGATCGGCACTGGTTGCCCTGACGGCTTTGATGTTTGCGTACTTGGCGGATTTGGCTTTGGAATGGAACGCTTTGTTGGTGGGAAAATATCCGTGGTTTGCGTGGGTGGCTTTGCCGCTGGGTTTGCCGCTTTTGGCGTGGTTTACGCGCAGATTTGCGCCGTACACTTCCGGCAGCGGTATTCCGCAGGTCATCGCCTCTTTGTCTTTGCCGTATGGCGCGCAGAAAACCCGTCTGATTCGTTTGGGCGAAACCTTTTTTAAGATTCCGCTGACGTTTTTGGGCATGATTTTGGGGGCGTCAATCGGCAGGGAAGGGCCGTCTGTACAAGTGGGTGCGGCGGTCATGAACGCTTGGGGCGCGTGGTGTAAAAAGCACGGGCTGGCATTTAGGGGCATGCAGGAAAACGATTTGATTGCCGCAGGTGCGGCCGGCGGTTTGGCGGCGGCGTTTAACGCGCCTTTGGCCGGTGTGGTCTTTGCCATCGAAGAATTGGGGCGCGGCGTGATTTTGCGTTGGGAACGCCAAATCCTGATGGGCGTGTTGGCGGCCGGTTTCATTCAAGTGGCGATACAGGGCAACAACCCGTATTTCTCAGGTTTTCAAGGACATGAGCTGCCAAACATGCTGATGTGGGCCGCGGTGTCGGGCATCGTCTGCGGCGTGGCCGGCGGATTGTTCGGCAGCTTTTTGTATCGCGGCGCGGCGGCATTCGCACCGGTGCGCTGGCGCAGTTTCATCCGCCGTCATTTGTTGGTAGTCGCCTTTGTAATGGGCATTTTGCTGGCGCTGCTCGGTACGTTTTATCAAGGCAAAACCTATGGCACGGGCTATCACGAAGCCGCAGCCGCACTCAAAGGCGCGTATGAAGCACCAATCGGCTTGGCCGCCGCAAAATGGGCGGCAACCGTGTTCAGCTACTGGGCAGGCATTCCCGGCGGCATCTTCACGCCGTCGTTAACCATTGGCGCGATGATAGGCGAACACATGGCTTCTTTCGCACAACTGGGCGACGCGTCCAATGTCGCGGTTTTGCTCTGCATGGCCGCATTCCTTGCCGCCGCAACCCAATCGCCGTTGACCGCCGCCGTAGTGGTAATGGAAATGACGGGCGGACAGAATTTGCTGTTTTGGATGCTGCTGACGTGCATCTTCGCTTCGCAAGTCTCGCGCCAATTCTCGCCGCATCCGTTTTACCATGCCGCAGGTTTGCGCTTCAGACGGCATATCGAAGCCGAAAGCGGACATGTTCCGCATGAGAAAAAAGAATAGATAGGCATATAAAAGGCCGAGACCTTTGCAAAATTCCTTTCCCCCAACAGCCGAAATCCAAACATAGGTTTTCGTCTATTTCCGCTCCTAATTACTCCTGATTTTACCCAAATATCCCCTTAATTCCCCTTGGATACC